>JAVKMA010000383.1:0-2924 GCA_031538685.1 Burkholderiaceae bacterium
AATATTTTGCTCAATTCGATTTGATCGCGTGCGCTCCACCATAGACCATTTTGTAAAGAAAAATGACTGGCACCTAATGCGCAAGCGGCCCAAATTTCTTGCAAAGGTCTTTGAGTATTGAGAATAATTTTTTCGCGTGTGGGCATGATGATTTCTAACACATTACCGTTTTGCATGGTTTCGATATCAATATCCGCCGAATTGGCAAATGATTCAGTTTGAGTTTCAATTGATCGAAAAATGGCCTCAGCAATGTGATTAAATTCGGTTTCTGTCATAACAATGTCCCTAGCAATATTTCAAAAACACTTTAAAAACACTTTAAAAACACTTCAAAAATACGTCATAAAATGCCTCATATCTTACCCCCACTTTTAATCTCCGGTGCTTTGATTTATGTCTTTATCCTATCAGGATGTGGTTTAAGCGGCCCCTTGTATTTGTATCAACCGCCTGTCATGACCACGCCGACTTCTAGCGTATCATCAAAGATCAGTTCAAGCGAAATACCTCCGGCAAACACCTCATCACCCAAAAAGCCGTCACCTTAAATTGACTTTTTGTTAAGTTAATTTTTTATTAAGTTGATTTTTTTGAAGTGAGCTGCGTATAAAAATACGTCGTACTGCCTCTACAATTCGCTTTTGAAAACCTTCCACACTACCACCAATTAACGATCATGAGCGATATTAAAAAAATTGTTTTAGCCTATTCTGGCGGTCTTGACACATCCGTCATTTTAAAATGGTTGCAAGACAACTACAAAGCCGAAATCGTGACTTACACTGCCGATTTAGGACAAGGCGAAGAGCTTGAACCGGCACGAGACAAAGCCTTGAAGCTGGGGATCAAGCCACACAATATTCATATCCTAGATGTGCGTGAAGAATTTGTTCGTGACTTTGTATTCCCAATGTTTCGCGCCAATACTATTTATGAAGGCGAATATCTGCTAGGCACCTCAATTGCACGCCCACTGATTGCCAAGGGAATGATTGACTTGGTGAATAAAACTCACGCTGATGCGATTTCTCACGGCGCCACCGGAAAAGGCAATGACCAAGTTCGTTTTGAATTAGGCGCTTATGCTTTAAAACCTGACATTAAAGTCGTCGCGCCATGGCGTGAATGGGATTTGTTATCCCGCGAAAAACTGCTCAGTTACGCTGAAGCCGCGGGAATTCCGATTGAACAAAAACATTTAGGCACAGGTGCGCCCTATTCAATGGACGCCAATTTATTACATATTTCGTATGAAGGTCGTCATCTTGAAAACCCTGAAGCGGAAGCGGAAGAATCCATGTGGCGCTGGACTGTCAATCCGGAAACGGCACCCAATCAAGCAGAATATTTAGATTTAGATTTTGTTGGAGGAGATCTGACCGCGATTAACGGACAAAAAATGCCGGCGCACGAATTACTCGCTTCACTCAATCAAATCGGCGGCAAACATGGTATTGGGCGTTTAGATTTAGTCGAAAACCGTTATGTGGGGATGAAGTCACGCGGATGTTACGAAACTCCTGGTGGCACGATTTTGTTAAAAGCGCATCGCGGAATTGAATCGATTACTTTAGATCGTGAAGTGGCACACTTGAAAGACGATTTAATGCCTCGCTACGCGAGCTTAATCTACAACGGTTACTGGTGGTCACCTGAACGCTTAGCATTGCAAACGCTGATCGATCACAGCCAAAAACATGTGAACGGCTGGGTTCGCGTTAAATTGTATAAAGGCAGCGTCAGCGTCGTAGCACGCCACTCAAATACCGACTCATTATTTGATAAAACAATTGCGACTTTTGATGAAGACGGCGGCGCGTACAACCAAGCTGACGCGGGTGGTTTTATCAAACTGAACGCATTGAGGATGCGGATCGCCAAACGGATACGTTGACCATTGTTCATTCCAGCGAATGATGATCACATATTTTTGATCATCATTAGGGCACTTCTATCAATACAGAATGTGCGGATGAAGTGCGAGGCGCACAGCACACAGAAACCGGAGCGTACATACCGTACGTGAGGATTTCGCGTACTGCGCAACAAAGCAATTCGCCGCAAAAATGAATCGATAGAAGTGCCCATTACCTCAAAAATTGATGCGACTCATACCAATTTTGCACACACTACAAAAAATACCACACTGTTTGATTGGCAGTTGCCTTTTGATCAGCGTTTTATTGCATGCCCAGAAGATTGATCAAAATGTCGTGCAAAAAAAAATTGAAGAGACACGCCAACTTTTAGAAACCGCTCGTTCACCTGAAGATAAAAATAAAGCCCTCGCACAATTACAAAAACTTGCTGAGGACAACAATCCTATCGCGCAAGACTGGCTGGGTACGATTTATGAAAACGGGCAAAATGGCCTAAAGACTAATTTGACTGAAGCACAACGCTATTATCAAATGGCGGCGGACAATGAATTTTCCCAGGCGCAACTGCACTTGGGTCGAAGGTATCTGTTTGGGGGTTCAGGTCCGGTTGATGTCACCGAAGGCTTATTTTGGTTAAAAAAAGCGGCCTTGGGAGATAACGCTGAAGCTGCCTTATTATTGGCACGTCATTATGAAAATCTACAACGCGAAGATATCGCGAATTTGCTCGAGGCCGCTTTCTGGTTGAAAATGACGCAAGGGCCATTATCAGAAACTGCACAACAAAATTTACAAAGAATCAATAACTACTTAAGTGTGGAACAAAGACTTAGCGTCGAACAACGCTTTAATGCGGCGCGAAAAAAATCACAGGTGATGATTTTTAATCGCAATACGAAAAGCACGAATTCGAGATCGAAGGATGCCGACAATATCGAAACCAAAACCTCTCAAACCACTCGCAGCGGTACTGGTTTTTGGGTTAATAGCGATTCTTTTGCCTTAACCAGCTTGCACGTTGTCGACTCCTGTAACACCATC
>JAVKMA010000384.1:0-3010 GCA_031538685.1 Burkholderiaceae bacterium
CAATGTCGGCTTTATCTTGTTCCGACAACGGGCCTTGTTTGTTCACCAAATTTAATACCGCTGTTTTTAGACCCGAAAAACTAAAATCCAAATTGTCGCTATGAAACAAAGGGCGCGGCAGATTAAAACGTCCCGACACGCCAGATTGCGCCACTCGCGACAATTCTGCGCCGCCGGGATAGGGGATTCCTAAAAGTTGCGCGCTTTTATCGAATGCTTCACCGGCGGCATCATCAATCGTGTCGCCGATGATTTCGTACTGACCTAACTCGTGCACCACGACTAACTGGCTGTGTCCACCCGAGACCATCAAGGCTAAATAGGGAAAGGCAAAATCTCTCAAGGACGTCGATTCAATCGTTGAACTTGCTGAACTTGCCGACCTCAATAAACTTGGCAACAAAGGCGACAACAAGTGCCCCTCTAAATGATGAATCGGAATCAAAGGCTTATCGCAGGCCAAACTCAAAGATACCGCAATACTGGCACCAACTAATAACGCCCCCGCCAATCCAGGACCTTGCGTATACGCAATCGCATCGCAATCGCTTAATGTAATTTGTGCCTCGTGCAAAACTCTGTTCAATAGTGGCAAGACGCGTCGAATGTGGTCGCGCGAGGCCAATTCAGGCACTACACCGCCATACGCCGCAAAAAAATCCGCTTGCGAATACACATGATCAGACACGATGCCGCGCCCCATTTCATAGAGCGCAATACCCGTTTCATCGCAAGAGCTTTCTATTCCTAATACCCGCATTGTTATTTATCTAAAACTCAAATAAATTGTTCTAAGAGAGCCGCGCTGGATGTTGCAAAACAACCATACCAACACGGCTTAAAGTACCGCAGAATGAGGGATAATGCTAGCGTTTTACGCAGTAATCGCTAGGTATCCGATAATGTAGTGATGTTTTGCTTTTAAAAAATTGCGCTTATTTGTCATACATTATTTTTCATACTGACTGATTTTGTTGTTTTTATTGCCTTTTTTAATTTTAGTCTATGCGTCGTTTTCAACTCTCTCTCTGGTCCAAAATTACAATTTGCCTCATGCTCGCCTTTAGCCTTGTGGGTTGTGCGTCTAATGAGGAAGTCAAAGATGAAACCCGTGATTGGTCAGTTGAAAAATTATTTAACACCGCGCATGAAGCAATGGTCGATCAAAAATACGAGCGCGCTATCGAGTTGTATTTCAAAGTGGAAGCGCGTTTTCCCTTTGGGATTTATGCGCAACAAGCCTTATTAGAAACCATTTATTCCCATTTTCAACTTGCTGAAACCAGCATGGTGATAGCGACCTCCGCGTCGTTTATTAAACAATATCCTAACCATCCTGCAATCGATTATGTTTACTACATCCAAGGTTTGTCTAACTTTCAAGAGGACTCTGGAATTATTGCGTGGTTAGCCAAATCAACACCCTCCGAGCGCGATCCCAAAGCGACGCTTGAAGCCTATCTTTCTTTTAAAACACTCAAAGAAAAATTTCCTCAAAGTCCCTATACCAAAGACGTTGTGGGACGTATGAATTATTTATTAGAAGTCTTATCCGCTTATGAGGTCAATGTCGGAAAGTTATATTTTGACTACGGAGCTTATGTCGCCAGCGCCAGCCGCATGGTCAATGCCTTGCAAGAATATCCCCGTTCTACACAGCAAGAAAATCAATTGGTGTTATTAGCGCGTTCCTACGAGGCTTTGGGGATTACTGAATTACAGCACGACACCATTCGCGTTCTGCAAAAAAACTTTCCTAAAAATCCCTTAGTGACGGAATACTTGGCCGCGATTAAAAATAAACCAAATGCACCTAAAACCGCACCTAAAGCAGAATCTAAAGTCACACCTAAAGCGCCTGTCACAAAACCCGTGACGCCTGCCATACCTAACACACCGGCTAAACCTAGCACACCTGCTAAACCAACCTTACAGAGCTCACTATCATCAAATTCAAAAACATCGAATTTGATGATCGAAACTATTCAATAAATTCATGCTGACACTCGAACAATTTAATGCGCTTGCCCGATCTGGTTACAACCGCATTGCATTAACGATCAGTATTCTGGCTGATTTAGAAACACCACTATCGGCTTATTTAAAATTGACGCAAGGACAGCGCAAACGTTCTTGCTTACTGGAGTCAGTGGTTGAAGGAGAACGTTTTGGCCGCTATTCATTTATCGGTTTACACGCACGCTCATGGATCGAGAGCACTGGCAGCACTATTCACCAGTGGCACGACGATAAAATCATTGCGACGCATCAAGGCAATCCTTTAGACTTTATCGCAGACATACAAAAGCAATGTAAAGTCGCCTTACCGGATAACCCACCACGTTTTTGTGGGGGACTGGCAGGTTACATGGGTTACGACATGGTGCGCCACATCGAACCACGACTGGCTAAACATCAAGCGCATCAAGCACATCAAGCTATTGGCACGCCAGAAATGATGATGATGCACACTGAAGAATTGGCCGTGTTTGATAATTTGCAAGGTACCCTCCAATTGATCGTCTACGCCGATCCCGCACAGAACAATGCGTATGACAAGGCCAAAAAACGTTTAGAAGCCTTACATGCGGCGCTAAAAAATCCGCTACCGGATATGGACGTAACGCCTAGCGAATTACAAACGGTACAGCGACCTTTTGACAAAGCTAATTATTTGACTGCAGTGGCACGCGCTAAGGAATACATCATGGCCGGCGACATGATGCAAGTGCAAATTGGACAGCGTTTAGAAACCCCTTTTCATGCGGATCCCATTCATTTATATCGCGCTTTAAGAACGATTAACCCATCACCGTATATGTATTACTACGACATGGGAGATTTTCAAATTATCGGATCGTCACCCGAAATTTTGGTGCGTCAAGAATCGGAAAATCAAACTGCAAGCAATCGTAAAAAAGTGGTTCTGCGCCCTATTGCCGGCACCCGTAAACGCGGCGCTACGGTAACAGAAGATTTAGCACTCGAAGCCGATTTATTGGCCGATCCC
>JAVKMA010000385.1:0-5887 GCA_031538685.1 Burkholderiaceae bacterium
GCTGAACGTGAAATGAAGCCAAGAGCGTTCATGCGCGCGCTCCTTTGGCGTGATGTGCCAAGCGTGATACGACCTGAACAAATACCTCGCCACGATGTTTGTAATCGCGAAATTGATCAAAACTCGCGCAGGCGGGCGATAACAAAATTTGATCGCCAGATTTTGCTCGTGCGCTTAAATCATGTACCGCTTGTTCGAGAGTTTGTGAATCAAAAATGGGGACTGCAAAAGTAGGTGCTGTAAAAGTGGGCGCTGTATTAGTCAGCGCATGCTTGATTTCAACAGCCGCCTTGCCAATTAAGGCAATTCCACCAACGGCCAAATGCGCGGCGGCACACAGGGGTGAAAAATCTTGCCCTTTACCTTCACCACCCAAAATCAACCACTGTTGCGCGTGACGTTCATTCACCACCTGCGCCGTCGATTGCAAGGCGGCAAGCGTTGCGCCGACATTAGTGCCCTTGCTGTCGTCAATATATTCAACGCCTCTAATCGATTGCACCAGTTGGCAACGATGCGCTTCGCCGCGATAGTTTTGTAAACCCGCGACACAATTTTGTGGCGGAACACCGATTGCATCGCACAGCACCAGCGCGGTGAGGGCGTTTAAATAATTGTGACGGCCGCGCAATAACAAGGCGTCGCAATCAATCACGACGGTGTTGCCGTGTTGTAAGCAAGAGCGTCCATTTTCTTGCACGAGTCTCCATTGCTTGAACTCCGATTCTGCGGCGTGTTTTTGGATTGATGAAGTGGTGGAATCAGGTTCAGCATCACCGATCAACACGATCTTTTTGGTGTCGATTTTTTCAACATAAGGAGCCAAGTCGCCTTGTAAATGCGGTGCGGGAATGATGGCCACAGTGCTTTGATTGAGCAGGCTTAACTTGTCGCTGACATATTCATCCAAACTGGTGTGCCAATCCAAATGATCTTGTGAGATATTTAATACGCTTGCGGCGTCGCATCTTAAAGAATTGGGATAATGCAATTGAAAACTGGATAACTCCAAGACCCAAGCTTGCGGCCATTGTGTTTGCGGCTGATCCACCATTTTTAGCAAAGCATCTAACAACGACGGCGATACATTCCCCGCCGCTTGCGCACGGACGCCAGCGCTATTTAACAAACTTGCGGGTAATAAGGTCGTCGTGGGTTTGCCATTTGTTCCGGTGATCGCCAGGACTTTGGGATGATAGTGATGGCGCGTTTGTAGTTCCGCCAGTGCTTGAGCAAAAATTTCCAACTCGCCGCACACCTTGATCTGGTGCGCATGTGCGTAGTTCATGATGGCATTCAAACGCGCCGGACTTAAACCTGGACTGACCACGATGCGTGTCGCACCGGTTAAAAATGATTCCGGTTGTGAAAAATTAACACCTGTTTTGCAGTGTGTTGCGATTTTGGCGGACAAGCGAAAATCTGTTTCATTCATAGCTCGATCATCCACGCCGATGAATCGATCGCCCGTGTGCACAAACCACTGTGCACAGGCGCGACCTGATTCACCTAAACCGAGAATGATATTTAATGACATGATTAACGCAGCTTTAAAGTTGATAAACCGATCAAAATCAAAATAATAGTGATGATCCAAAAGCGCACCACGACTTGGGTTTCTGACCAGCCACGGTGTTCAAAATGATGATGTAAAGGCGCCATTAAAAAAATTCTTCGTCCCACGCCATGTCGTTTTTTGGTGTATTTGAAAAAACTCACTTGCAGCATCACTGACAAGGCTTCAATTACAAAAACCCCACCCATTAAAAACAACACTAATTCTTGGCGCACGATGATGGCCATAACGCCCAAAGCCGCTCCCAAAGCCAGTGCACCCACGTCACCCATAAATACTTGTGCGGGGTAGGTGTTAAACCATAAAAATCCCAAGCCAGCGCCGGTTAAGGCCGCTGCGAACACCAACAACTCACCCGCACCGACGATATTGGGGATGAATAAATACTTGGCGTATATCGCATTGCCTGATAAGTAGGCAAAAACGCCTAAGGCACCGGCGACCATCACCGTGGGCATGATTGCCAGGCCATCCAATCCATCGGTCAAATTCACCGCATTGCTACTGCCGACGATTACGAAATAAGACAAGACGATGAAGCCCCATGCGCCCAAGGGATAACTAATGGTTTTAAAAAAGGGAATCAGTAAATCGGCTTTGGGCGATAAATAAGGTGAGAAACCGCTGTTAACCCAGGCCCACAAGGCTTGACCAACATGAGGTTCGGCAATGGCAAATGCCAGATAAACCGCCGCCACTAAGCCCAATAAGGATTGCCATAAATATTTTTCGCGCGAGGCCATGCCTTTGGGATCGCGTCGAACCACTTTTCGATAATCATCAACCCAGCCGATGACACCAAAACCGATCGTGATGAATAAGACTATCCATAAAAAACGATTGCTCCAATCGCCCCACACAAAGCAAGAAACGGCAATCCCCAACAAAATCAAAACACCCCCCATAGTGGGCGTGCCAATTTTGGCCAAATGGCTTTGCGGGCCGTCATTGCGAATCGCTTGCTCGACTTTCATCGCGGTTAAACGGCGAATCACCAACGGCCCAAAAATTAACACCAGGGCCAGCGAAGTCAAGGCGGCAAACACCGCACGAAAAGTAATAAATTGAAACAAACGTAAAAAACCGTATTCATCGCGCAAATACTGCGCCAGCCACATCAACATATTGCGCTCCTTTTTAATGGAATCATTGCCTTTTGTGTATGTATTTGATCTTGAGTGTTGAGTGCGCTCAGTGCCGTGATGACTCGTTCCATCTGCATTGCCCTTGAACCTTTAATTAAAAGACTGCCCTTGTTTTGTGACAGGCTATGGATTAACGCCTCGATCAATTGTTCAATCTGGTCAAAGTGTTGCGCGTGTGCAAAAGCACTAGCGGCATCGACACTTAATGGCCCCAAAGTAAAGAGTTGCGTAATACCTTGCGCCTGTGCGTATGCGCCAACTTCATGATGAAAGGCCGCGCCTTGATGACCGACTTCTGCCATATCTCCTAACACCAGAATTTTGCAGTGATCAGCTTGTGCGAGTACGTCAATGGCCGCGCGAACCGAATCGGGGTTGGCGTTGTAACTGTCATCGATGACATGCCAACTGTGTTGTTTGATCGTCCAATCGTGGCGCGTCATGCGGCCTTTGACTGGCGCAAAATCAACTAAAGATTGAATGGCGTGGATCAAGCATTCATCTGCTGAAGTCGATACTGGCGCGTCTTGAGTGTCGGCACGGTATTGTGCCAATGCGTACACTGAGGTGATCGCCGCCAAGGCGTTACTGAGCGCATGTCGTCCAGACATTTTTAAAAACAGAGGGGCGATGTAACGATCCGCCCAATAAATATCGGCGCGAATGTCATGCGCGCTCATTTGAATGTTGCGCGCGTTAAGCTTGTTTTCAGGGTCGTTTTCCGTGTCGTTTTCCGTATGGTGGGCAACTGCGCTATCGTGATGAATACCAAAACGTAGCAAATGCGCACCGTGATTGAGCTCACGCCAAATCGGTAAAAACTCGTCTTGCGTCGGCACAATCGCATACGCTTTGTGATTCAAAGCGGATAAAACTTGACCGTTTTCGCGCGCAGTGTTTTCCACACTTTCCATAAACTCTTGATGTTCGCGTTGCGCGTTATTGATCAAGGCGATGGCGGGTTTGACCCAGTGCGCCAGTTGTGCAATTTCACCAATGTGATTCATGCCCAATTCCAAAACCGCAACTTGATGCGCACTGTGCAGGCGCAATAAGGACAAAGGTACGCCGATGTGATTGTTGAAATTGCCCGGACTAACCAATACGTGATCGGCGCCATATTGCTTTTGCAAAATCAGAGCGATCATTTCTTTGACCGTGGTTTTGCCATTGCTCCCCGTTACTGCGATGACGGGGATGTCAAATTGATCGCGCCACCACGCCGCCAAAGTTTGCAGTGCGATTAAAGTGTCCGCCACCACAATGGTCGGCACCTCAGATGTGGGCACGTCAGATGACGCTGTCGGAGGGCGCGACACAATTAACAATGATGGATTTTGTTGCAGTACGGTATCAAGGTAATCGTGGCCGTCAAAGCGATCGCCTTTGAGTGCGCAATAAATTTGTTCAGGCGCAAAATGACGGCTGTCGGTTGATACGCCATGCCAGTTGATCGCGCTCTGTGTTGTGGGCAATAACACGCCTTTGAGTTGTTGACTTAATTCCGCTAACAGGATTGTGCTGTGGTTAAAGGGTTTCATGAAATCACTCCCACATCGTTTGGATCACTCAAAAACTGCTGAGAAAAAACACGGCTTTTCAAAGCCAGTTGAGCATGAATCATGTCCTCAAAAGGCTTTTTGATGCCGCGAATTTCTTGCGTGCGTTCGTGACCCTTGCCGGCGATTAACACCACATCTTGCTCGGCGCATAAATTGATGGTGTGTTTAATCGCTTCTGCGCGATCGACATGAATATGCGCGATTCGGTCGGTTAAACCACTTTTAATTTGGCTGATGATGTGGGCGGGCTCTTCGTCCCGTGGGTTGTCTGAAGTTAAAACAATTTCATCAGCCAGGCGTGCGACTTGTCCCATCAATGGGCGTTTTAGCGGATCGCGATTACCGCCGCACCCAAACACGCACCACAATTTTCCTTTGCGCTCAGTCGCAATGGGACGCAAAGTGTTTAAAACTTTTTCCAGAGCATCAGGAGTGTGCGCAAAATCGACCAAGACTAAGGGGGCGTGCGCGGCGATTTGCATACGGCCAGGTACGGCGCTGACGTCTTTAATCACTTCTAATATTTTGCCCCACTTGACCTTCGCGTCAAACAGCGCCGCGATCACTGCCAGCATATTGCTGACATTAAAACTGCCCAAAATCGGTAAGTGGACTTGATTTTTAAAATCTTCACCAACGTGACGTGCCGCGACGTCCACGCGCGTACTGACGCCATCCTGTTGTTTGATGCGCGCCGCGACAACGCTGTGTTGCGGATATTGCGCGATGAATTGTTGTGAGATTTCGTGATTTTGCGTATAGCCAATCACCTTGATGAGTGCTGATTTCTTCTCAATGTGCGCCAGGATGCGCCAACCTGCGGGGTCGTCTAAATTGACCACCGCAGTTTGTAAATTGGGCGTATCAAACAGTGTGCGCTTGGCGGCCTCGTAGGCCAACATGTTGCCGTGGTAATCCAAATGGTCTTGCGTCAAATTGGTAAAAATCGCAACATCAATATGTAAACCAGCCATGCGCTGTTCAACCAGACCAATTGACGAAGCTTCAATCGCCACTGTGGTGACGTGATCGCGTTGCGCTTGCGCCAGTGCACGAAACAAAGTCACGCTATCGGGTGTGGTGTAACCGGTTTCATATTCATTTTGTGCGGACGCAGGTGTGTTGATACCTGCGTTGCTGTATTGGCGAATGCCCATCGTTCCAATCATCAGCGCGGCGCCACTGACTTGGGCAAAAGTTTGTGCGATCCAATGCGTGCAAGTGGTTTTGCCGTTAGTGCCGGTGACTGCAATCACACGCATGTCGCGATCAGGCTGGTCGTAATACAGGGACGTCACCTTGACGAGTTCACTGGCTAAATCGCTAACCTTTAAATAAGGCGGCGCATTCGGTGTGGAAAGTATTTTGGGTAAGACAAAATCCTTGGCCTCACACACAATCGCCACCGCACCTGCGGCCACTGCGTGATCAATATAGGCGCGTCCGTCGTGGTGTTTCCCCCCCAAAGCGATAAAGACTTCGCCAGTTTTTAATTGACGCGAATCGGCACATAAAAACGCACCTTTGGCATGCGTGCGCAGCCAATCTAGGATCGCCGCAGTCTGCGTCGAGATGGTTAGGGCGCGCGTGATCACAGCGAATCC
>JAVKMA010000386.1:0-1670 GCA_031538685.1 Burkholderiaceae bacterium
CCTAATATTAAGTAAGGCCTAATATTAAGTAAGGCCTAATATTAAGTAAGGCCTAATATTAAGTAAGGCCTAATTGTAGAAGGTGTAGAAATGTAGACGGCAATTGAAGCGATCAGTGTTTTTTGTGCAAAACGCAGTGTGATGTTCGTGTTACGGTAGCGCCAGTTAAATCTTGCTTGAACCCAACTTTGATTCATTTCAATAAAAAATTCTATGCATATCTTGCTCGCTGAAGACGACGCGGTGTTAGCCGATGGATTGACACGCTCCCTCCGTCAAAACGGCTACGCCACTGATTGGGTCAGCGATGGCTTGGCAGCTGATTCGGCCTTATCCACCCATCATTTTGATTTACTGATTTTGGATTTGGGGTTGCCGCGTTTGTCGGGGTTTGAGGTTTTGCGCCGCTTGCGCAGTCGCAATACGCCTCTGCCTGTATTGATTTTGACCGCAGCCGATTCGGTGAAACAACGCGTTAAAGGACTCGACTGTGGTGCTGACGATTACATGGCCAAGCCATTTTCTTTAAGTGAATTAGAAGCCCGCGTGCGCGCTCTGACGCGCCGCACCACTAGCGGTACCGCCAGCGATATCAAACATGGCTCACTGACCTTTGATCAAATCGGTCGCGCGGCTTACGCCAATGATCAACTCTTGGATTTATCAGCGCGAGAAATCGGTTTGTTAGAAGTTTTGCTCAAACGGGTGGGACGCGTAGTCTCCAAAGAGCAATTAGTCGATCACTTGTGTCAGTGGGGTGAAGAAGTCAGCAACAATGCGATTGAAGTCTACGTGCACCGTCTGCGCAAAAAATTGGAATCGATCGACATCAATATCATCACGATTCGCGGCTTGGGGTATTGTCTTGAAAAACCAAAAAACAGCTAAGGGGCTGTGAGCCGCTTAATTCCAGCGTCTGTCAGGGTCAGCGCCCCGTCTCCCGACGCACCCACCCAACAAATTGATCGCCGCTCTTTGTTCGGTGAAATTTTGGATTGGATTTTGGCGCCGCTTTTGATTATTTGGCCCATCACCATCGGCATTAGTTATACCGTCGTCAAAAACATTGCCGACAAACCTTTTGATCGCAGCTTAGAAGAAAACATCTCGCGCATCAGCGCCACGGTATCGGTCCAAAACCAAGGCATCGTGTTGGGAAAGTCGTTTAATACTTTGTTTCAATCTGGCGGCAAAGACTATTTTTATTATGCGGTTCGTAGCGAGGACATGCAGCTAATCGGTGGCGACCCCCATATCACATTTCCCATCAACGACACCATCACCGCGCCTAACACCGTTCACTTTAGTAATGTGGACTACCAGGGCAACACCATTCGCGTCGCATATTCTTCGATCAATTTAGCGACTGAAAAATTTGATGCCCGTGCGCATATTTTTATTGGTGAAAATTTAGAACGCCGTGCGCAACTCACCAGCGACATCATCAAAGGTGTGATTTTGCCGCAGCTCTTGATTTTTCCATTGATTCTAGGCTTTGTCTGGCTCGCCCTCACGCGCGGGCTCTTACCCTTGCGACGCTTACAAAAATCCATTTCAGCACGGCCAGTGCAAGATTTTTCCGTCATCGAAACCCACGAAGTACCCGAAGAAATCGCGCCCTTGATTAACAGCATGAATGACTTACTGGGACAATTGAGCAAGATGTTGGA
>JAVKMA010000387.1:0-1505 GCA_031538685.1 Burkholderiaceae bacterium
CAAGGGGTGTGGCGCTGGATTCAAATAAGAGCGCCATTTCTTCATTGGTAATAATAGGCGGGGCGTTTTCAATTGGGTGGGCAGAACTACTGACACCAGCCCGCACCGGACTGATACTGACGAAACCCAAGGCAAGACTCAAACATAGGATTAGATATTTTTTCATTCTTAACTCCTCAAGAGAGAAACTTCAAAAATGTTGGCAAAAGTGATATCTATTTTTTACCAACGCCGAAGGTCCTTTCCTATCCCCCAATTCTTGGGTGAATAGGATAATGACCCTATCCACCCTTGCGTGACCTTAAGGCATAAGCCTCTAAGGATCGCGCAAAAGAATGAACCCAGTTAAATCGTATTGAAGCCGTACCTGATACAGAGTAGCCAAACCCCATATTGAATGAATTGTGTGGTGTCGCGCTGTACGCGACACCGGCATTCCATGCCGTGCTCGAATTGCGCGTATTTTGTTTTTCCTGATTACGTCTGTCCGGCTCGCGCAGAGCCCACTGCGTACCCAGAGAAAAACTGACGCGATCATTGACCGCAAAGGCAAAACTAGGAGTTAAGCTAAAACTATTGCCCGGCTGAACATAATCATCCCCATCTTCGCGCGCATGATTAAACTGGTAGGAAGCGGCCAAAGACAGTACCACCGGATCAATCGCATGGTAGGTTGAGCCACCGACAATAAAGGAGCGGTAACGTGCGTTACGATTCTCTTGGTGCTCAAATAACGCGACTTCGGTAAACCCAAAAAAGGCCGGTGTGTCGCGGTCTTCGAGAAATTGGTAGTTGATCCCTAGCCAGCCATCGGCCCAGTAATCACGCCGATCGCTGGTCCCCCCCCCCCACAAACACCCGTGATTCAGAGGATAGGGCGTTGATTCGACCATAGACCTCGGCCTTATCACTAAGCCCATAGCGCAAACCCAGCGTGCTAACCAACACATCGCTATTGCCCTGTACCTGTGTGATCACTGTCGGGAGGGTAATGCGGGTGGTTGGGCTGGTAGGCAGTTCGATCGGATTCGCACCAACGGCAGTATTATTTTGTCGATTGGCGTAGGAAAATCCCTGTTCGGTGCGCCATTGCCCTTGAGCCGACATCAGGCCCTCAATATCCAAGGGCAATTCGGCATGGGCGTAAGGGGTGAGACCGCCAACAAGCGCGACAAAAAGAACCTGTTTGAGTTTCAAACCTTGACCTATCGAATGAGTGATCGTGGTATTGGGCATGATTTTGTTAAAAACTAGTGCAATAAAAACGCGTCAACGGGGTGTCGAAACTCATTGTTCAACCGATTACGAATACAAAATCTAAGCGCATGGGCGCGATTATAGTCCATTTTTTTTACTATGGCTAAGGGCTGAGTGGGTAATCCCCCGCAAATCAATAACAGTTAAAAGTAGAGACTCACGGCCTGAGGGTAGAAAGAGTATTTACCAATGAAGACAAGCAAATTTAGCGACAGCCAAATCATGGCGATTTTGAAAAAAGGTGAATC
>JAVKMA010000388.1:0-4067 GCA_031538685.1 Burkholderiaceae bacterium
TTCCAAAACCTCATCAATTGACCTCAATTTTGTGATTATTTTTTGTCCGATATTCGGCAAGGTAAACCCGTCAAAAATTGTCAAATAATCTTAATAAATTACTTTCTGATACTTTTGTAAGTAATTAATTTAATTGAATTTAATTTTTAACATTTTCTGTTTTTTTGTATCATATTCGAACTCTAAGTCATTGACTTTATTGGATTTTTTGACTTTTTCAGGCTTGACATGTGGTATTTTGTGGGATACAGTGGCGAAAAGTGAGTATAAATGTATTATTTTGGTTGAAAGTTGAAATGAAGTGAGGCAGATGATTGGATCAGGCGTCGTAGCTTAGGGGGGATAACTACTGAGTCGGTGAACAGTTCAATCAGTACTCCCGATGATTCCGAATGAGCGCTGTGAATGTCTTTTAATTGACGCGTGCCATATTTTTAAAATTTTTCGTTACCGCGAATGAGCGCAGCAACAATTTCGTACAAGGGCACCACCACTATTTCAGTGGATGACAAAGGCCGCATCACGATACCGACACGGTATCGCGAGCCTTTGCGCTTGCAATGCGAAGCGCGCTTGACGATGACGCGTAGCCCCGAAGGTTGCTTAATGCTGTTTCCACGTCCCGTGTGGTCCTTACACGAACGTGAAATTGCCGCCTGGCCGGCAAAAGCCAAAGTGCAAAAAATGATTTATCTGGGCAGTGCCGAAGATATGGAAATGGACGGCGCAGGACGCTTGTTAATTACGCCGGATTTACGCAAAAAAGCCGGACTGGAAAAAGAGGCTGCGTTTGTCGGAATGGGCAGTTATTTTGAAATTTGGGATCCCAAACGAATGGAAGCGTTTGAAGAGGCGGTCACCGAATTGCCAGATATGGTTGAAAACTATGTTTTTTAAAGTTTTGTGACGAATGATATTGATGCCGACCAAGGGTTGTTCACGCATATTCCTGTACTGCTTGAGGAAGCGATTGCAGCCTTAGCGATTGTTCCAGATGGTGTCTATGTTGATGGCACTTTCGGGCGTGGCGGTCACAGTCAAAAGATTTTGCAGCAATTAAGCGTAGCAGGTCGTTTGTGGGTTTTTGATAAAGATCCTCAAGCGATTCGTAGTGCAAGTGCACTCAAGGATGGGCGTATGGAAGCGGTACATGACAACTTTGCCAAAATGGCAGAGGTGTTATGTGAACGTGGTGCGCCTATGGTTGATGGTGTCTTGCTCGATTTGGGTATTTCCTCGCCCCAAATTGACGATGCAACACGAGGCTTTAGTTATCGGTTCGACGCCCCACTTGATATGCGTATGGATAACTCGCAAGGGATATCTGCACAAGAGTGGTTAGCCAGTGCCGATGAGATAACCATCAAAAAGGTGATTTATGAATACAGCGAAGAACGGTTTGCTGGCCAGATTGCAAAGAAGATTGTGGCAACACGGGCAGATCGACCAATTTCAACCACACGAGAGCTTGCCCAGATCATCCATGCCTCAGTTAAGGGCGGCCCGGGCCAACAGGATTCGACCTCACGGACATTTCAGGCAATTCGTATCCACATCAACCAGGAGCTTGCGCACCTTAAGGACGGGTTAAAAGCGGCGAGTGCGGTGTTAAAACCCGGCGGACGTTTAGCGGTGATTAGTTTTCACTCCTTAGAAGATCGGTTCGTCAAACAGTTTATGCGCGGCGATATATCCAGCGACACGGTCAAAACAAGACTTAGAGGCGTGCGATTTTTGCCGCCAGAAACTGTTGTTAGCGATTGGTGTGAACTGCGCAAATACACTGCCAGCGAGGCTGAACGTTCCCGTAACCCGCGCGCGCGCTCTGCCGTTTTGCGTGTAGCGACTAAGCGATAAGCGTTCCAGGATAAACGAGAATTTCGTGAGCACCACTTCGACACCACCAATTTGGCGTACCTTGGCGCTTTTAGGGGTATTGTTTATCAGCGCCCTGCTCTTGGTGCACAGTCGTTATCAAACCCGCGTGTTATTCGCCAAGCTCGAGAATTTAAGCGCGAGTGCGCGAACCTTGGATGCGGATTGGGCCGCGCTCAATGTCGCCCGAGGACGTTTGGCGCAACGCACTCGAATTGATCACATTGCCCGTTCAGAATTGGGCATGGTGCCCGCCAGTAATGGCAAAACGCATATGTATGAGTTGGTCGTGCAGTCCGGCAATGTCACTAGTACCAGCAATAGCAATACCAGAAAGATCAGTAAGCCTTAATTGGTAGTTCAAGCTTTAATCAGAGTCATTCATATTCATTCACAGCAGTTAATTTATGCGTCGTAACATCCTGTCTTCTCCCAAAGCGGTGGCCCAAAAGGCCTCGGGAGGCGGTCTATTACGTTCAAAAATCGTGTTGCTGTTATTGACCGTGGCCTTTTTAGGTCTGATCGGACGCGCGTTTTACTTGCAAGTTATCAAACAAAATTTTCTAGAAGAACGCGGACAAGTGCGTTACGCCCGTACCTTGACCGAACCTTCGGTACGCGGTCGCATTCTCGATCGCAACGACAGAATTTTGGCCTCCTCAATTCCCGTACGCGCCGTGTGGGCCATTCCTGAATTATTGGCGCGCACGCCTAATAAAGATCGGGCGCAACTGGCGCAACTCTTAGCAATTTCAGAAACCGAACTCAACGGCTTGATCAAAAAAAATGAGCGCTTTGTTTATTTAAAACATCAGGTTGATCCTATCGTTGCGCAAAAAATCGCCCAATTGGAAATTGATGGCGTCGACTTCAAAAAAGAATTTCGCCGCGTTTATCCTGAAGCAAACGCCAGCGCATCCTTAGTTGGCTTGACCAATATCGATGATAAAGGTATCGAAGGCGTCGAAAAATTGATGGAAACTGATTTGGCTGGTACTACCGGAATACGGCGCGTGATCAAAGATTTAAAAGGACGCGTAGTCGAAGACATCGCCGAACTTAAAACTCAAAAAAACGGTTCGGATATTCGCCTGACCATCGACAGTCAATTGCAGTTTCAGTTATATAACCAGCTCAAGGAAGCGGTGACCAAGCACGCGGCGAGCAGTGGTTCGGGCGTGTTAGTGGATACCACGAATGGTGATATTTTGGCCTTAGCCAATTACCCCAGCTTTGATCCCAACGATCGTAAGGACTTTAAAAATGCACGCCCCAATATGCGCAATCGGGTGTTCACCGATTACTACGAACCGGGTTCCACCATGAAGCCGATTTCAGTTGCCGCGGCGCTTGATGGCGCCTATTTGACGCCTGAAACCGTATTTAATACTGCACCAGGACGCATTACAGTTGACGGTCGAACAATTGGCGACACGCATAACTACGGGATTTTGAACGTTGCGCAAATTATTGAAAAATCATCCAACGTCGGCATGGCCAAAATTGTTTTGCCGATCCCATCGCAGGTGATGCACAAAGTGTATAGCGCGGCGGGGTTTGGGCGTAGCCCCAATATCCCTTATCCCGGGGCGATTGGGGGGCGTTTACGCCAGCCTGAATCATGGCGTCCGATTGAAAAAACCACGATTTCCTATGGTCACGGAATTTCGGTATCGCTAGCGCAAATCGTTCAGGCATATACGATTTTTGCCTCTGACGGCGTGTTAATCCCCTTACACCTATTCCGCGATACCGCATCTGCTAAAGATACGATCGCGCCTGTACGCGTCATCAAACCCTCAACCGCACGCGCAGTGCGTTCAATGTTAGAACTGGCCACCAGCAAAGACGGCACCGGATTTTCGGCGCGCATTGACGGTTATCGCATCGCAGGCAAAACCGGAACAACGCGAAAATTAGAAAACGGACGTTATATCAGCCGCTATATCGCATCATTTATTGGTTTTGCACCCGCATCTAATCCGCGATTTTTAATGGCGGTGATGGTCGATAACCCGACTCAAAACGGTTACTACGGCGGCGGCGTTGCGGCACCAGTATTCGCTAATACGATGCAATACGCTTTGCACAACTACAACGTGCAACCCGATATGCCGCGCAATGACTCTAGCAATAATCGAGATTCAGGATCAGGCAAAAAATCTGACTTGGCGAAACTTGATTTTTCGAAA
>JAVKMA010000389.1:0-2032 GCA_031538685.1 Burkholderiaceae bacterium
CATTGTCAATGAGCGCGTCGCGCAATTCACCGATCAAATTCAACGCCGTTTAGCCAATCAGTTAAGCGAAGAAGAGTTCTTGCCCCTGCGTTTACAAAACGGTTTGTACATGCAGCGTCATGCCTACATGTTGCGCGTCGCGGTGCCTTATGGTTTGCTGTCATCCAAGCAATTGCGCATGTTGGCGCATATCGCACAAAAATATGACAAAGACTACGCACATTTCAGTACTCGTCAAAATCTGCAATACAACTGGATCAAACTTGAAACCGCGCCAGAATTATTTCAAGATTTGGCGTCCGTTGAAATGCACGGCATTCAAACCTCGGGCAACTGTATTCGCAATATCACGACCGATGCATTCGCTGGTGTCGCAGCAGACGAGTTGATTGATCCACGTCCTCTGGCCGAAATTCTGCGTCAATGGAGCAGCTTTCATCCCGAGTTTGCGTATTTGCCACGCAAATTTAAAATCGCGATCAACGGCGCACAAAATGATCGTGCCGTCGTCAGCGCGCATGACATCGGTTTGCACGTGATTCATAACGCCGCCGGTGAATTGGGCGTCCGAGTCCTGGTCGGTGGTGGCATGGGGCGCACGCCCGTCATCGGGAGCATTGTGCGCGAATTTTTGCCGCTGGCAGAAACCTTAAATTATTTAGAAGCCATCATGCGGGTGTACAACCTGCACGGTCGGCGCGATAACAAATACAAGGCACGAATTAAAATTTTATTGCGTGCTTTAGGTGCTGAAGAATTCACACGACAAGTCGATGCTGAATGGACTGCTGGACGCAGCGAACGCAATCTGATTACCGATACCGAATGGCAGCGTGTCAGCGCGTATTTTCAAGCGCCGGCTTATCGTACTGTCATTGCGCCAGTGGTTTTTCCTGATGATGCACAATTTAAACGCTGGTATGCGCGCAATACACGCGCCCACAAAGTAAGCGGATACCGCAGCGTGGTTTTGTCATTAAAGCCGCATGGTGTTGCGCCAGGCGATGCCAGCAGCGCACAAATGCGCGCAGTTGCCGACTTGGCTGATCAATATTCTTTTGGTGAAATTCGCGTCACTCACGAACAAAATTTAGTCTTGGCGGATGTTTGCGACAATGATTTATATGTGCTGTGGCAAACATTAAAAGAACATCAATTGGCAATGCCTAATGTGGATTTGCTGACTGATTTAATTTGCTGCCCGGGCGGAGATTTTTGTTCTTTGGCAAACGCCAAATCATTACCCATTGCGGCGGCAATTCAAACCCGTTTTGATGATTTAGATTATTTACACGACATAGGTGATCTGGAGCTCAATATCTCAGGTTGCATCAATTCATGCGGCCATCATCACGTCGGACACATTGGCATTTTGGGTGTCGATAAAGACGGTAGCGAGTTTTATCAAATTTCTATCGGTGGTCAACAAGGCAAGGATGCTCGCTTTGGCAAAATTTTAGGCCCGTCTTTTTCTGCAGAAGAAGTCCCCGACATGATCGAAAAAATTATTTCGGTCTATCTTTCCCAGCGTTATGAAAACGAACGTTTTGTCGATGCGACAGAACGCATCGGCATCGCACCTTTCAAAACGGCACTCTACGGCGCATAAACACTATAAGCACTATGAACACGATCATTAAAGATCAGAAAATCGTGACTGATTCCTGGCAAGTTTTGCGCGAATACGATCAACACTTCACACCCTCACTGCTCAACAATCAAGCAACAATTTTTCCTTTACCTATTTGGCGAGAACATCGCGCGCAATTGATGACTCAGAAAAATTGCGCGGTGTGGTTAGCGCCTGACGATAGCCTTGACGATTTATTGCCTGATTTAGCGCAGCTCGTTTTGATTGCAATTGACTTTCCAAAATTTTCAGATGGTCGGGGATATAGCCATGCGTCCTTGCTGCGCCAACGCCACCACTATCAAGGCGAGTTGCGCGCGATTGGTGACGTATTGCGCGATCAATTGTTTTATATGGCGCGAGTCGGATTTAATTCTTTTTCAGTTCGTGCCGATACCGATA
>JAVKMA010000390.1:0-1567 GCA_031538685.1 Burkholderiaceae bacterium
ACTGTTAAAGATACTGAATAATTCATTGTAACATGTTGAATTATAAGTAATTTCAAGGGCTTAGCGCGATTTTGTGGAAAATTTCTTTTACTGAGTCTGAAAACCGATTCGCAGTTCAAGCAATTATCGTTTCCAGCAATCGTCAGACGCGGCTTTAATCGATTTTAATCGATTAAAGCAGTGCCCTAATTATTGAGTGTTTTCGACTTCCCGCATTTGCTGTCCTACCCAAAATTGCGCAAATTGTTTCGCAATTCGCCCCGACCGAACCGATCGCGCCAAGGCAAAACGCAAAGCTTCCGAGCGCGCACGCTCATCAAAGCCAATCTTGGAGTTTAATTTAGCCCCTAATTTACCGACCCAATACGCAGCGAGCATCAAATACTGCTCTTGGGTAAACGGATAAAAACTGAGCCACAAACCAAAGCGATCCGACAGTGCGATTTTTTCCTCTACCGACTCGCTGGCATGAATTTCGCCTGAATCGGCGACCGTAAAACCCTTATTGTCCTGCCACATATCGGGCATTAAATGACGCCGATTACTGCTGGCGTACACCAGCATACGCACGCCTGACTCGGCGCAACTACTCGACTGCAGACTACCCTCTAGAGCGACTTTCAACGCTTTATAGCGTTGATCACCCAGTTCAAAAGAAAGATCGTCACA
This sequence comes from Burkholderiaceae bacterium, assembly GCA_031538685.1. Lineage (GTDB taxonomy): Bacteria > Pseudomonadota > Gammaproteobacteria > Burkholderiales > Burkholderiaceae > JAVKLU01. Next base: position 670 of record JAVKMA010000390.1, read on the forward strand.
ATACAAAATAAACGCATACCGCGATAAATCTTGTTCCGAACTCTTTGACTGGCTGATAATCGTTTGAACGATATCGCCCAGCACCATCAAGTCATCAATCCCCACTACAATTAAACGCCAGCCGATCGCGCGGTACTCTTTGAGCAAGGCTTTAATTAAGGATGATTTGCCACAGCCGCGCGCGCCCGTCAAAAGCGTATGATTGGCTGGCAAGCCAGATAAGAACTGCTTGGTGTTATTAACCAATTGATCCTTTTGTTCATCCAGATAATGAATGTCGGCCAATTCAATATCTAATTGGGGAATAATCGCTTGCAAAGAACCACGCCCGCCACTGGTTTGCCAGCGCGCCGCCAGGCAGTGCGTCCAATCAATCGCTTCAACCGGCAGCGGCAACAGACGATCAACCCGGGTTAAAAATGCATCGAGCTTGGTCATCAGCGCGCTCAATTTCTGTTCGAGTTCGTGGTTCATATTCATCAATATAGAAGGTGCCTGTAGTATGCCTGCGATGTGATTGCGACGTTTCTGTAGCGCGACTGCGATGTGACTTTAGCGCGACTTTAGTCAAGCTGTTTTTTACCATTCAATTTTGGAGTGTGATGTGACCCCTTCTTTACCACAGATTATTGCCGCGCTTCTTTTTGCCTTGGCCCTGATTCACACCTTTTCTACTTCATTTTTTGAACGCCTTGCGCATCGCCAACCGCAGCATGCTGGAATTTATCATCTATTGGGCGAAGTAGAAATTGTCTTTGGTTTTTGGGCCGGCGTTTTATTTTTGTTCTTACTCGTCATTCAAGGTCAAAGTGAAGCCACCAGTTATCTAAATTCACGCAACTACACCGAACCCCTATTTGTTTTTGTCATCATGGTCGTGGCCAGTAGTCGCCCGATC
>JAVKMA010000391.1:0-2868 GCA_031538685.1 Burkholderiaceae bacterium
CGAATTTTTTTTACCCGGTGGCTGCGCCATCACTTGAACACCCGCATCCAAAATCTCATTACCGGTCATCATTAACTTGGCAGTACCGCCTCCAAATAAACGAGGGAAGAGAACGCCAAAATGTTGATTTACTTTTTCAAAAGTATTGTGCAACAGCCCACGCGTTTCACTATCCATTTCGCTAATCGCCTTGGTTAAGGTCGTAATCGCTTTATTCAAATCATCTAATTGTGCTTGCAAAAACTCACGACGCTGCTCGACTTCAGCCAGTTCATCAGGGGCGGTTAAATTGACCGCGCCCAATTCAATCGTTTTTTGCTCCAGTGTTTTAATCTGCGCAATACTGTCCTCAAGTAAAGGCCACTGGGGGTATTGGGTGCGCAACTCTTGCTCAATATCATCGGTTAAATCATTCAAATCCAATTGATACTGCGCGCAACGCATTTTGGCCGCTTGATTGTCAAGTTGCGCAAGACTCAGCTTTTCTTGTATCGGTGACAGCGTCAATGAATGCGATAAACGCAGCTCATCCGCCAAACGTAATGTTTCGATCAAAGACTCATTGTTATTACGCGATTGCTGCAACTTGTTTTCGCACTGCGTTCGCTGTTCCAATAACACCACTAATTGATCGTCTTCGGTGTTTTGTTTAAGATTGGATAAATCTTCCGTAAATTGTTTTTGGCGCGCGATGATTTGCGTGATCTGTAACTCTTGCTCAACAATTGTTTTAGTCACGCGCTCAATTTGATCTTGAATTTTTTGAAGCGAAAACACTTGTTGCTGCAAAGCCAATTCTGCCGCTTGCAATCGACTGCGCGCGGTTTCAGTCGTTTCTTTTTGGTTGCGCGTACGGATCAACTGTGTATTCACTACTAGCAAAGCCGCACTACGCAAACTTTCAACCGATTGTGAAGCGGTTTTTGACGCACTAATTTGTTCCGCTAATTGGGCGCTGACCATTTTAAGGCGTCGCGATTCTGCGCCTAAGCTATCGCGTTGCAATTGATTTTGTAATTGACGTTGGCTTTCTTGCGCATTCTCAAGCTGCAATTTTTGCTGTTTTTGTACAGCCTCTTGATATTTTTTTTGACTGATTTGTAAATTTTGACGCTCGTTGTTGAATTTGGATACCGCTTGATTCCAATGATCGAGTGCAGCATCAAGTTGGATTTTTTGCGCTATCTTTGATTTTTCAATCGCGGTGATTTCCTGCTGACGTTTAAGTAAACCTTCCTCCGCACTATCAACGGTATACAGACGAACACTATGCCGATCCACCAAATGACCTTCTGGCGTGACCCACAATTGACCTGACTCTAGTTCTTGTCGCGCATCAATAGCACTGGCCAAATCCGTCGCACACCGAACACCACTTAGCCAGTGTTGCATGATTCCTTGAAGTTCTATCGCAGCCGTTCGCACATGACTGTGCAAAAATTGTGCGTCGCTTGATGCCGCATTACGAATCCCCTCAAGGCTATAAAAACCAACTTTAGTCGGTAAATTTTGTTGCGCAAAATCTAAAACCTGAGTCAAGTTTTTCACTGCGCGCGCATTCATTCGTTCGCGCAAAACTGCTTCTAAAGCCGTTTCCCAACCCTCATCAACCTTTAATTCCTGCCAAATCGCTAACTGCGTTTTTAATCCCGATTGATTCAACCATTGCGCTAACTGCCCACCGGACATCAGTTTTTTTTGCAACTCGTTTAAGGATTGATAGCGCGCATCTAAGCGCGTGGATTCGCTGTAACAACGATCTTTTTCACTGGCCAAAACGGCTAAATCGTTTTCTTGTTGCGCGATATTTTTTTGCAGCACTTCAATTTCTTGATGCGCCATTTGAAGTTTGATTTCAATATCCTGCAAAACTTTTTTCTGCTCTATTAAGACCTGATTTGACACCTCAGGTAACTGTCCCAGCTCCTTATCAATTTTTTGTTGATAAAGCAAATTATTTTGCGCCTGTTGATTGAGATTATTGAGCGTAGCGCTGTGAACGGCAAAATCTTGATCAAGCAAACTGACTTGTTCGCGCGCAGCGTTCTCATCTCGGGCAAAAGATGCAATCGCCTCATTCGCCAATTTAAATGCATTTTGTAAATCGATAAATTCAGTTTTTTGAGTTTCTAGAATGATTTGTGCTTTTTTAAGTGCCTCTTGAGCGAGCACTTTTTCAGTTGCATTTTTAGCCAGTTGCTCATTCAACTGTTGCCCCTGTAACACAGTCTCACTATGTTGCGCCATCAAACCTTGCCGTGCTTCTTTTAAGTACCGTAAACGTGCCTCTAATTGTGTAATCTGAGCGTTGGTTTGAAACAGTGCCGTTTGTGCTTGATTCAAACTATCCATCGCGGCTTGACTACTCAAGCGCAAATTTAGAACTTCGTTTTCCTGCGCTTGCAAAGCCTGTCGCTGTCTTTCTAATTCGGTCTTATGAGTTTCCACCAAAAGGTTTGTAGCGTCGGCTTGCATATGGCTATCGTCTAAGCCAGACAGTGCTGCAATACGTTTATTTTTCACCAAATCCGCCTGAATCGCGCGATAACGTTCTGCTTTAGCTGCTTGTGTTTTTAATTTTTGACTTTGCTGATTTAACTCTTGCAAAATATCTTGGATACGCAGCAAATTTTCACTTGTGTCCGATAAGCGCGATTCGGTTTCACGACGTCGTTCTTTGTATTTGGAAATTCCAGCCGCTTCTTCCAGAAACACACGCAGCTCTTCAGGGCGTGCTTCGACAATCCGCGCGACCATTCCTTGACCAATAATCGCGTAAGCACGAGGCCCCAAACCCGTCCCCATAAACATGTCTTGAATATCGCGCCGCCGCACCGCTTGATTATTGATGTAATAAGACGACACCCC
>JAVKMA010000392.1:0-1981 GCA_031538685.1 Burkholderiaceae bacterium
AGAGCGCAACCTTGCCAAGGTTGAGGTCGCGAGTTCGAGACTCGTCTCCCGCTCCAGTTTTATTAAATCCAGTTCTATTCAGTCTAGTGCTATCGAGTTCAGTTCTAGTTCTATTAACGTGAGTTTGTAGATAAATCACTCTCATCACTGGCTTAGTTCGAAAAATTAAATCTGGAATTGTCGTTGCTGTCACAAACAGGTACAAGGTAGGAATGCAAGGGAAGCAATCAGCTTTCCTTTGTTTTTCGAGCTACATATAAACGCCAATACGGCGGGATAGCAAAATGGTTATGCAGCGGCCTGCAAAGCCGTTTACGCCGGTTCGATTCCGGCTCCCGCCTCCAAGCGCCCGGGTGGTGAAACAGGTAGACACAACGGACTTAAAATCCGTCGCTTCGTTAATAGCGGGCGTACCGGTTCGATTCCGGTTCCGGGCACCACGACACCATTTATAGACCTCTTTAACGACGAGCAATACAAAATGTGTAGCTGGCGTGCAAGGCGCATCTCATTTTGTCAATGCGACAACAACTGCAAGATAACTGGAAGATAACTTCAAGATAAGGGCGCTACGCGAGAATTTTTTCACCGCCGCAGTGATCACAACTCACAACACCTCTCCACAACTCAGCCAAAAAATAAATTTACAGCAGAATCCATAAAACTGATCGACGCCTTGTTCTAGTTTTATGGCCCATAAAAAATGCCCGGCTTTACAGACCGGGCATTTTTAACAACATTATCCTAATGGCGTTCGTGCACGACGTGCATCGTCACTAAACATTCACCATTAATTCACCATTAAACCTCCATTAAGCACGTACTTGTTTGGCTATTTTGGCAATACGTTCACCGTACAAACGTGCGGTTTCTAAATCACCGGCATTGACTTCATCCGCGCTCGCATCCGAAGGCGTTTGCATCATTGCACCCGCTGAAGAACCGACATAATTAACGTCATCCCTTTTAGCCGCTTTCGCATTTGATGGCATTAAGCCAGTACCCACCCAAACGCCGGAATGCTGCATCGCCAAAGTAACGAAATAATGCAAAGTTGAATGCTTGTCGCCGTTCATCGTTGCCGAGTTGGTAAATCCACCAAACACTTTGTCTTTCCATTGTTGCGTGAACCATCCTTTAGAACTGGCGTCAGCGAATTTTTTGAACTGCCAGCTCACCGAGCCCATATAAGTTGGCGAACCAAACACGATCGCGTCAGCTTCATTCAAGCTGGCCCATTGCGCGTCAGTCAAATTACCTTCCGCATCAATCGCCACTAACTGAGCATTCGCACCTTTAGCCACGGCTTGGGCTTGTTTACTGGTGTGGCCATAACCACTATGAAATACCACTACGACTTTAGTCATCATTTTCTCCTTGAGTTGAACTACTAAAAATAACTTACTTGGTTTTAGCCATGTGCACCCAGTCCACCACGTCGCCACTGGGTTGGTAGCCCGACACTAATTCTTGCAGTTGGCCGCGAATCACCGGTACGTCATTCACGCTGATCGCGATGCTCAGGGAGTTCAACTTTTGCTCCAGCTGCGGCCAGCTCAAAAACTGCTCGTGCGCCTTCATGATGCGCGGGTGCTGCGTGGGCTTGGGATTGTCACCAATCAACAGTTCTTCATAAAGCTTTTCGCCAGGGCGCAGACCCGTCACCGCCAGCTCAATGTCGCCGTCTTGGTTCATCTCGTCGCGCACCGTCAAGCCCGACAGTTCCACCATGCGGCGAGCCAAATCGATGATTTTGACGGGCTGGCCCATGTCTAGCACGAACACATCGCCGCCCTGCCCCATGGCACCCGCCTGAATGACCAGCTGCGCCGCCTCGGGGATGGTCATGAAGTAGCGCGTGATGTCGGTGTGCGTCAGGGTGATGGGGCCGCCGTTTTTAATCTGCTCGCGGAACAAGGGCACCACTGATCCGCTGGAGCCCAGTACATTGCCAAAGCGCACCATGCTGAAGGTGGTCTTG
>JAVKMA010000393.1:0-4773 GCA_031538685.1 Burkholderiaceae bacterium
CCGTTTACTGATCGCAACGCCGACTCAAACCCACGCACTCAGCGTCGCTAAATACCATAGTAAAGTGTGAGCCGTCCTCCCAACGCGCGCCCCTTAGTTCATCAATCAATGAGATAAAAAACTTGCTTTTCTTTGTCAGCATCCGACGGACTTTGACAATAGGGATTGATCTCAATTTTCTGAATTTATTGAATAGATATTAAGAATAAATTCTTATTCTTTAATCACTACCACTTCATTATTATTTTTTACGACTAATTCGGCACTAAAAACATAAGAAGCATCCAATCTTTCTTTTGCTGTTTTTTGTATAATCGGCTCTCTTCTGAGCACTTTTTTATCAAAAATTTTATTATCATTTACGTATATTTTAACATCTTGATCCAAATCAACAATACTATCATTTAAATATAACTTTAACTCCGCTGCATAATTACTAAGTATGTGAATATTATTACCATCACGCACTTCAACATCTATTTTTTTATTTAGATTGTTATAATTTTCACCAACCAAATCGTCTTTCCCGACCCCCAACCAATAAAAATAGGAGGTAGGGCCAAAAGAATTTTGCAGCCAAACTACTCGTTTAGGATATGGATTTCGTACTTTATCACGAATAAATTTAATTCCAACATCATCTAAAAAATCCATCCAATGCGGTTTATTCTCAAATATAGACACTAAATGATCATATCCTCTTCCTGGAGTATCATTTGCTTTTAAATTTGCTAATTTCGTCTTCCATTCTCGTGCTAATCCATTACGATTATAGGCAGAATCTTGCCCACCCATATTCAAAGCAAATGGGATATTGCGCAAAGTAACTGGTTCAACTTCTCCTGGATGTCCCCCACTCATAGAAGCCCCCGCCCAATGATCCGATAATCTAGATGCCAATCTAAACGTGCCATCGCCTCCTGCTGAATATCCCATAATATAAACTTTATTAGGATTAATTTCTCCAAATAATGTCGCGGCCCTAATAACATCATCTATTAACTTATTCATGGGCTGTTGAAACCACATATTCCATGCATCTACAGGTGCTCTAGGTACTATCATTAATCCTTCAGATAAACTTCCATAATTCGCATACCTCTTATCTCCACCCATCATAATAACTTGATCATCCCATTGCCCATCATTCGACGAAGCTGGTCCACTACCACCACCATGCATGGAAATATATAAACTCCAACCGTCAACAGGTTTGCTCCCCACAGTAAATTTTTTAAATTTCATCGTTTGTCCATCTTCTGTAAAAAATGGATCTCCAGAAGCTTTACTCCAACCTTCAAGTAATCGGGGTTTAAGAACATTCATTTCTTTCTGATAAGAACTCAAGGTTAAGGCATTTGCATTTATTTTTGTCAAACCTAATTCTTCAGTACCACCACACCCTGTAATGCTTGCTGCCAGCAGCAGTGAGATAATAAAATTTGTCATTTTTTTCATAAGTATCTCCTTTTCCCTAATAAGTATAAGTGGCTGGGTAATTCCCCATTCTTACCAACCGCGGCAAGTAGCGGGGTTAAAATCGGGCACTTGTGATCCGATTTAATTTTTTTCTCTTCTCTTTCCCGCCATTCCTACAGGGTATCAAGCTGTACCGCGTCCAAATAGGTCAAAGTTTCCTCTGCTGTCGGTGGCTGGCAGCCTTTACGCATCAACGACAGGGACGCATTGGCCACGGCGTAATGCAAGGCAAAAGAATAGTCCATCGTCGGACTGGGCGCCATCGAACGACTGATTTGGCTCAATAAGCCCGCAAAAAAACAATCCCCCGCACCAACGCTGTCAACAAGCCTCACCGCCTGCGTCGTCCGCGCGCGCCACGCCTGGGTTTGACTGACTAACAGCGCGCCCTGCGCACCCAGCGTCAAACTGACCCACATCGCCCCCGTCCGAGACAGTACCGCACGCGCGGCCGCCAGAGGATCCGTCGTATCAAGGCCTAAAAACACCAAATCGTCGTCGCTCACTTTAATTAAATCAGCCACGCTCATCGCGCGCCAAATTGAATTTTGATATGCGACAATGTCTGCGCAGACTTTGGGGCGGGCGTTGGCATCAATGGCAATCTTGATTCCATTTGATTTTTGCTGCTCTAACCAATCGATATAACGCGGCGCATCCGAGGGCAATAAAGTCAGGCATCCGGTGTAACACCATCGTAACGAAGTTTGCGCGGCGCAATAGCGATTCCAATGGGACGCCACAAAATCTCGATCCGCCACCGCTTCACGATGAAAGGTATACGCCGCCTGGCCTTTATCGTCCAAACTTACCACTGCTAAAGACGTTGGCAAAATCGAAGTTCCTCCCACCAATTCAACCCCATCGTTTTTCATGGTGTGCGCCAAGGCCAGACCAAATTTATCACTTGAAAACGGATTAAGGTAGGACGTCGCCACCCCCTGTTTGGCCAAGGCGCGCGCGCAGTTATAGACTGAACCGCCTAAACAGGGATTGAATCGCCCATCCGGCTCTTCGATTAAATCAATCAGGGCTTCGCCCGCCGCTACTATTAAAGGAGTAAACATAGACATCACCCAAATTAAAAGAATCTTTGCTCAAAATTACGCATCATTTCCACTAAAGCCCGCACGCCTTCGATCGGCATCGCGTTATAAATCGAGGCACGCATTCCGCCCAAAGACTTGTGTCCTTTCAAACTAAGCAATCCGGCCTCTTTCGCCGCGTCTAAAAACGCGGCATTCAAATTGTCATTACGCAAGAAAAACGGCACATTCATCCGCGATCGAAATTGCGGATCAACCGACGAAAAATACAGCGCGGAAGCGTCTATCGTGTCGTATAGCAATTGTGCTTTGACCTGATTGCGCGCAGCCATGGCGGCGACACCACCTTGTTTCAATAACCACTGAAACACCAAACCCGCAATATAAATCGCATAAGTCGGCGGCGTGTTATAGAGCGAATTTTGCGCCGCTACTGTCTGCCAATGAAAGGCCGAAGGACAATCCGCGCGCGCGCGATCCAACAAATCGTCACGCACCACCACAATCGTCAAACCAGCGCACCCAATATTTTTTTGCGCGCCCGCAAAAATCACCCCGTACTGCGTAAAGTCAATTGGGCGCGACAAAATATGTGAGGACATATCGGCCACGACGACGCCTTCTTTGGCCAAGCCCCAAGCGCCACGCGCGCGCGCATCTTCGATTAAAGTTTCAACACCGTGCACCGTTTCGTTTGTGCACACGTGGGCATACGCCGCATTGGCGCTAAACCGCTCACTTGGACAATCGGGAAAAACGGTAAATTTTTCGGGTTGCGCGACAACATTAACGCGCGCATAAGCGTGTGCTTCTTGCGCAGACTTTGCTGACCAGCCGCCGCTGATTACCACATCCACTATTGCATCACGCTGTTTGCCACACAAATTCAAAGGCACGATCGCGTTTTGCCCCAAGCCACCGCCCTGCATAAACAACACGCGATAGTTGGCAGGAACATTTAATAGAGTCCGAAAATCCGCCAGTGCCTGCTGATGAATCTGGTCGTAGTGCGAACTGCGGTGACTCATTTCCATCACCGAAATACCACAACCGCGCCAATCACTCATCTCCTGCGCAGCCTGCTGTAAAACCTCTGGCGGCAACATTGCCGGCCCCGCAGAAAAGTTATAAATCATAAAAATCCTTAATCAAATCCTTAATCAAATCCTTAGTCAATAACGACATCAATTCAATGACATCATTGCCGTGTTTATTGTGGTGTCAACGAATGCGCTTTGCCGCTTGCACGACGACGCCATAACAACAGACACTGCACACCGACTAGCGCAAAAAAAATCACACCAAAAAGCATATCGCCATAGCGTCCATACGGCGTTAGGCCATGCGCCCCTTTTACGGCGACTTCTAAAATTCCGGCTTGTCCCTGAGGGAGTGCCGCGATCGTTTTCCCAGACACATCAAACATCGCCGTAATCCCGCTATTGGTCGACATTAAAAAGGGTTTCTGTAATTCCAAAGCGCGCATTTGCGACATTTGAGCAAACTGCGTTAGCGCCGATCCATCACCAAACCACGCGAGGTTTGAAACATTCATCAAAATATCCGCGCGATTATTCCTCGCGCTGCGTGCCAACTCTGCACCAAAAACACTTTCATAACAAATATTAAACGCAATCGACAAACCGTCGACAATCAGCGCGGGTTGTGCGTCTGCGCCCCTCAACAAACTCCCCAAAGGAATTTGCATCGCATCAACCAGCCACTGCATTCCCCTGGGAACAAACTCACCAAAGGGCACCAAATGATTTTTATCATAACGAAACACAACACCATTCTCGCGCCACGCCAAGACGCTGTTGCTAATAGTGTCTTGATCTGTTCCTCGAGCAAAGCTGCCCATCGCTAAAGTTCGATTTCCTAAATCAATGCCGTCCCACCATTCTTTTGGCACTTCGGTAAACAATAGCGGCAAAATCGTTTCTGGCATCACAATCAACTGCCCACGCGATTGATGGATCAGTTCACGGTAATGTTCTAAATGTTGTTGCGTTAAATCGCGTGAAAATTTATTTTTTTGGGCAATTTGTGGTTGTACCAAACTGACCGTCAAAGTCTGTTGTGAGTCTTTGGTAAAACGCACTTGCTGCAAAACTGCACCCACGCCAAAAATAATCAGTACGGCCAATAATGGCATCCACCAACGCGGCATCCGATTTTGTCGGCGCGTCCACGCCATCTCAATCGATAAGGCCAGCGCCATGACCAGCGCGCTGATCGCATACACCCC
>JAVKMA010000394.1:0-6403 GCA_031538685.1 Burkholderiaceae bacterium
AAACGCATAATGCGCGCCGTTTTCCCAGACAAAACTGCCCCCCAGTGCGGCCACAATTCCCGTAAACAAAACCCCTGCGCACAAACCCAACAAAATCACATTATTTTGTAGCGGTGCGGGCAGCTTATTCAACAAAACGTCAACTCCGACGTGAATACCAATCCGCACACCATAAGCTGCACCAAATTTTGCCATCCACACAAATAAATAAATGCACAACTCCTGCGCCCAGCTAAAACGCAAACTGAGCAACCAATCTTGTAAATACGGAATGGGATAACCTGACAAATAACGGTGCAACACCGCCGCAAAAATCAATACGGTCGCGCCGCCCATCAGTGCTGCAATGAACCACTCCTCTAGATGATCCAGATATTTCATACTGCCTCCTTATAAACAACGTCGCAACAATGTCGTGCTGATAATGTCTCTTAAACCGCGTCTCTTAAATTTATTTGTAATATGTTAAGCACGCGTCAATGCGCCGATAACTTGGCAAACACCAAAGATGCATTGGTACCACCAAAACCAAAACTGTTTGACAAGGCGATATTGACCGGCGTGTTGGACAAAGTGTGACGAACAATATTCAAGCCCGCAGCGCCAGGATCGAGTTCATCAATATTGGCTGAAGCCGCAATAAAGTTGTTCTCCATCATCAGCAAAGTGTAAATCGCCTCGTTCACCCCTGCCGCCCCCAAAGCGTGACCGGATAGCGATTTAGTCGAGGCGATTGCGACTTTTTGATTGCCGCCAAACACACTTTGAATCGCTTCTAACTCCTTGATATCGCCGACGGGGGTACTGGTGCCGTGCGTGTTAATGTAATCGACGTTTTCTAATGAAATTCCTTGCAAGGCCAAACGCATACAGCGTTCTGCACCTTCGCCACTAGGAGCGACCATATCGTAGCCATCTGAAGTTGCGCCATAACCGACGACTTCAGCGTAAATTTTGGCGCCGCGTGCTTTTGCCATCTCATAATCCTCAAGCACCACGATTCCGCCGCCGCCTGAAATCACAAAACCATCGCGATTCACATCATAAGTCCGCGAGGCTTTTTCTGGCGTGTCGTTATATTTTGCGGACAAAGCACCCATCGCATCAAACATAAACGACAAAGTCCAGTGCTCTTCTTCACCGCCGCCGGCAAACATACGGTCTTGCTTGCCTAATTGAATTTGTTCTACGGCCGCGCCGATGCTATGCGCGCTGGTTGAACACGCGGAACTAATTGAATAATTGACGCCTTTGATTTTGGCGCCGGTCGCCAAGCACGCCGACACGCCACTGGCCATCGCTTTGGTCACCATATACGGGCCAACACGGCGGACACCTTTGTCGCGCAAGGTATCAATGCCTTCTAAAATATTTTCATGTGACGCACCACCCGCTCCGACAATCAAACCGGTACGTACATTGGACACCATGGATTCGGATAATTGCGCATCGGCAATTGCCTCTTGCATTGCTAACCACGCATAAGCATGCCCGCGCCCCATAAAGCGCAAGAGCTTACGGTCGATCAAATCTTCCAATACCAAGTTTTTAATCGAACCGGCGACATGGGATCGCAAACCCTTTTCAACATATTCAGGCTGCACAGTAACTCCAGAAACGCCTTTTTGTAAGCTCGTTAAAACTTCGCTTTTATTGTTGCCTAAGCTCGATACGATACCTAATCCAGTAATGACGACTCGACGCATTTTGCGCTCTCCACAATCTGATAAAAAATTAAACGGCCAAGCAAATTCTTTACGCTATCGATCAAGTGATTGCTCGACAGTTGCAAGGTTTAATAACGGTGCGGCGACAGGCGGCGCATTTCAGCCTCTATCCACTGTTCGGCGTATTGATTCACCTCGCGCGGCGTTAAGTCCGTCGCATCTAACGCGGGCCCAATACTAATCGTAATCTCGCCGGACGTTTTGATGAAAGCGCGGCGCCCCCATAATTCTCCGGCATTGTGAGCAATCGGCACCACCTTGACCCCAGCATGACAGGCCAAAGATGCCCCCCCCATTTGATAGCGTCGCGTTTGCCCAGGCATCACGCGCGTACCTTCGGGGAAAATCACAACATAAAAACCTTGGCGCAAGCGTTCAGTGCCTTGCGCAAAAACTTGTTCTAGCGCGCTCGCACCACCTTTGCGATCAATCGAGATCATTTTCATCGCGGCTAATCCCCAACCGACAAAAGGCAGTTGCAATAACTCTTTTTTCAACACAAATACACAAAAGGCGCCTGCTGGAACGTAGTCTTGCACCGTCATGGTTTCCCAGGCCGATTGATGTTTAGACAAAATCACGCAGGCTTCTTTGGGCATATTTTCTAAACCCAAAACACGCGGACGAATACCCATAATATTTTCGACACCCCACTGTATCCCCAAACGCCAGAAGCGTCCGACGCGGTAACCCCACAATCCGCGAAAAACCAAGGCGAAAAAAATCACAAATGGACTCACGCACAGGGTCCACATCAAGGCATGCGCCATAAAAACAGAGGAGCGCAAGAAACGCATCGTATTTTTAAAAATTATCCGTACGTGTAAACAAACCCACACGTAAATCTGCGGCTTCGTAAATCACTCGACCATCTAACTCCATCCGAGCATCAGCGATTCCCATCACCAATTTGCGCATGATGACGCGTTTTAAATCGATGTAATACCGCACCAGTTTCCCAGTCGGCAAGACTTGACCGGTGAATTTGACTTCCCCAGAACCTAATGCGCGACCACGACCAGGCCCACCCATCCAACCTAAATAAAACCCGATCAATTGCCACATCGCATCCAAACCTAAACAACCAGGCATTACCGGATCGCCTTGAAAATGGCATCCAAAAAACCACAAATCAGGTCGAATATCTAACTCTGCAACCAATTGCCCCGCTCCATGTTTACCGCCATCGCTGGTAATCGACGTAATCCGGTCAAACATCAACATCGGTGGCAAAGGCAATTGCGCATTTCCTGCGCCAAAAAGCTCCCCGCGTCCACAAGAGAGAAGTTCTTCAAAGGAGAAGCTATTTTTTTTCGACATAGTTTTATCGTGTTAAGCCAAGGTCAGCAATCTTCCTTGGAACGGTTTTACATACGCTATCAAAGGGATCAAAGGCCGCGCAAGCACGCCGCCAAGCGTACAACATTGAGGGATTTTACTTGAGCTCTAATATTCTTTAAAAAATGAACAATCCCCGCCATCACTCGAGTTATTTGAACGACTGATTTAATTGCTGTAAGTCAGCAACATTTAGGCTCCCTACCGCCGCTTTCAATTGCAAAGTCGCTAATAAAGTACTGTAGCGCGCGGCAGTCAAATTTTGCTGAGTCTGCGCCAACTGTTGCTGCGCATTTAACACGTCCAAATTAATCCGCACACCGACCTCGTAACCGCGCTGTGTTGATGCCAACAAACTTTGGCTAGAGAGCAGTGCTGCCTCTAAGGCTTTGACTTGATTTTGCCCATTCGTCACATTCAAATAAGCTTGACGCGCACTCAATTCAGCATTGCGTTGCGCCAAAATCAAGTTGTACTGCGCTTGACGTAAATTGGCTGCCGCTTGCGTCGCTACATTACGATTACTTACCCAGGCAGAAATGGGTACGGTTAATTGGACGCCGATGGATGAATTTAACGAACTATTCGATGACGAACTGTTGGCGCTTGACCCCTCCAGACGCGTCACGCTGCCCAACAAGTCCAAGCTTGGATAGTCGTTGGCTCGAACCTTAGACAAATTTTGTTCCGCCAGTTGTTGTGCATAAACCTGCAACACCACCGCACCGTTATTTTCACGCGCGCGATTCATCCAATCGCTCATCGGTTCTTTAGGAATTGGCACGTCAAAACGCGCGGTCAATTGCGCATATTTAGCGTCATTTTTATTGGTTAATACACGTAACTGCGCTCGCTTGATTTCAACATCCGCGTCCGCCGCGATCACTTGCGCATTGATTTGATCCAAAGCCGCTTGCGCTTGTTGTGTGTCAATCACAGTCGCGCTACCAATTGCAAAATTGCGTTTGGCCGACTCCAATTGCTGCTTGCCTGCGGCCTCTTGTGTGCGTAAAGTTTCCAAACGATTGTAAGCCGTCAAAACATTGAAATAAGCTTGCGTCACGCGCACAATTAAATCTTGCTCAGCTAAAGAAAACTGCGCCTCCGCCACTAAACTTGAAGTCTTACCCTGTTGATAGGCTTGCCAATTTTGCCAACGAAACAAAGGTTGATTCAACGACAAGCTAATGGATTTGTTGCTAAAGTCTGAAGAGGTACTGACGCCACTGGCAAGAGTCGAATCGCTGCTGCCCTTAGTCAACCCCGCCGTCAAGTTAACGTTAGGATAAAGAGCGGCGCGCCCTTGCCCTTCAGACGCTTTCCCCGCGTCAGAGGCAGCACGCGCGGCATTAAATTGCGCATCTTCGATTTTTGCCGCATCATAGGCCTGAACTAAATCTAAGGCATTGGCAGAAGGACTCACACTTAACAACACACTACTGATCACTAAGCCTGCGCTAACAACTAAGCCTGCGCTGAAAACTAAAGCAGTGTTTAAAACGCCTTTGCGTAACGACATTACGGCACTTCTTGCGATACTCATAGTTTCTCCAAAAACTTTTGTCACCATTTAAAACACAAAAACGTCAGCTTGCGGAAAATTCTCTAGCGCATCCGCTTCTGTTTCAAATAATAGCGTCACATGCCAACTCTCGCCCTGGCGTTGAAATTTTTGCACATGAAACGATGGCGCGGCGCCAATCATTGCGATTAAATGGCCGCCGTCCTTGACTTGATCCAAAATGACGCTAGGCACAGCGCTCATCACACCATTCAAAATAATCACATCAAAAAGTGCTTCACCTGCCGCGCCAACAGACCCATCCGTGTTTTTCACCGTCACATTAGCATAGGGCGCCAGTCGTTGTGTCGCCGCACGCGCTAACTCTGCATCAATTTCTAAAGACAACACCGAGTGCGCTTGTTGCGCTAACAGTGCGGTCATGTAGCCGCTGCCGCTGCCGACCTCTAACACGCGATCTGTGCGTTTCACCTTGCAGGCTTCCAACAAGCGCGCCACAATTTTGGGGCTAAACATCCGTGCCGACGCTGACAAAGGAATATCGCAATCAGAAAATGCAAGCGCTCGATATTGCGGCGGCACAAAAGTTTCGCGCGGTGTGCTCTGCATTAAGGACAAAACTACGTTATCCGCAACACGCCAAGGACGCACTTGTTGTTCAATCATGTTGAAACGGGCTTGTTCAATATTCATTTGAAAGTCTTTCGAAACATTACACAAAAAAATTCATCACATAAATTCATCACAGCGCCGTCGTCGTTCCGGCGCGCTTTGCTTTGACCCACGCTTTGACCCACAATACCAAATCATCTAACACCGAATACACCACTGGGACCACAACCAAAGTCAAAATCGACGCAGTAATCACGCCGCCGATCACCGCTTGCCCCAAAGGTGCGCGCGTTTCTGCCCCTTCAGAAATACTAAACGCTAAAGGCACCATCCCCAAAATCATTGCCAAAGTCGTCATCAAAATTGGCCGCAAACGAACACGCGCGGCTTCTAATAAGGCCTCGGTGCGCGCCATACCGTTTGCTCGACACACGTTGGCGTAATCAACCAACAAAATTGCATTTTTGGTGACCAGACCCATCAGCATCACAATGCCGATCATTGAAAAAATATTCAAGGTCGAACCAAACAACAACAGCGCGGAAAACACGCCAATCAAGGTCAGCGGCAAAGACGACATGATCGCCAAAGGTTGAATAAAACTGCCAAATTGCGAGGCCAACACCATATAAATAAAGATCACCGCCAAAGCCAAAGCCGCGACAGCATACCCCAATGATTCGGCCATATCTCGCGTTGCACCACCCATATCGTAACGATAACCCTGCCGCCATTGCATGTCATCCAAGGCTTTTCGCACATCCATCGCGACTTCTCCAGCGGCACGCCCGTTGACATTAGCGGTCAATTCGACTTCACGATTTTGGCTGCGGCGATTGATTTGATTCGCACCAAAATCGTTGGTAATTGCAGCGATTTGACGCAATGGAATTTGTACGGGACGGCCTGTCGCATCAACCTGCCCATTATTAACCATCAAGCGCTCGATATCCTCGATGCGCGTTCTGGCGGTGGTGGGCAAACGAATTGAAACATCGTAGTCTTGACCTTCAGGACTGGTCCACGAACTGACGCTTAAGCCGCTAAACAAAGGCTCCAAAGTTCCCGCCAACATCGCCGCATCAACACCTAAATCAGCCGCGCGCGCACGATCAAGCGTAATCAATAACAAGGGTTGCGCGGCTTTAAAGCTAGAGTCTAAATCGACTAGGTCCGAAATTTTTTTCAAACGACTGATGGCTTC
>JAVKMA010000395.1:0-2628 GCA_031538685.1 Burkholderiaceae bacterium
CACTGTCGAAAATAATTTTACGTTAAAGTTTTTTAAGTGATTTTTTAAGTCCCCATCGTCTAGAGGCCTAGGACACCGCCCTTTCACGGCGGTAACACGAGTTCGAATCTCGTTGGGGACGCCAAAACAGGCGTCAGCATTTAATCCTTGCGCTGTCCGAAAAGCCCCTGCGGCCTCATCATCAAAACAATCAACATCACAACAAAAGGAAGCGCTTGCGTACTTTGAGCGACTGTCCACATACCTAATTCTCGCCACCAAGCCAAAGAAGCGTTTTCAAATAGATTGTTTCCCAAGATGTCTTGAAACCTTAATGCCCCCATCGTCGCGGTGTAAGTAGATAAGCTCCCTAATGCTAGAGATGCAATCAGGGCGCCCCAGATCGATCCTAGCCCTCCGACGATGACAATCACAAAGCACAAACTTCCCATTTGTACCGACATACTGGGTTCCACCACGCTGATTGTGCTAGAAGCCACACCCGCCAGCCCTGCGATACCAGCACCTGTCGAAAAGACAAGATTCCGAATCAGATCAATATCATGTCCCAAACTTTGTATCATTTGCGGATGAGTCAAAGCCGCACGAATAATTAAACCCATGCGCGATAACAATAATAAACTCATCGCACCCAGAACCAAAACCGCAACCAGCACGATAAAAATTCGATAAAGGGGTATCACACTATTACCGAACGGAACCGGATTACGCAAAATCTCTGGCGTCATATCGGCTAAGGGCGCCCTTCCCCAAATGAGTTGCACCAACTCAATCAAAACATAAGCAAGGCCCAAGGTCGCTAACAACTGTGCGATTTGTCCTTGCGCATAAAGGCGACGCAATAATTGACGCTCGACAAGACCGCCTATCGCACCAACAATCATCGAAGCGAGTATCATCGCGACCAGAAAACTCGTGATCGAACTGAATCCCAATTGCTGATGTAATCCTTGAGTAATCGCAAAACCCAGATAAGCGCCCAGCATATAAAAGGCGCCATGGGCAAAATTAAATACGCCCATCACGCTATAGATCACGGTAATGCCACTGCTTAATAAAAAGAGTAACAGCCCATACGACAGAGCATTAAACAGATTCACACTATCCATTTATTTTTTAGGTAAGCTTTATTTATGAAAAAATTCTTTTTTGATTTATTTCCCGTCATTTGTTTCTTTCTCGTATTTCGCTATGCGCAAAATAATCCTGAATGGGCGCTCACATTTGCTCAAAACTGGTTAAGCGGCTTGGTCAAAGACGCCAGCATTGATATTCAACAAACACCGATCTTGTTAGCGACGCTGGTCACGATGGTGGCGACTTTACTGCAAGTGATCTGGTTAAAGCTTCAAGGACAAAAAATCGAAGCAATGCTATGGTTGACATTGGTACTGGTCGTCGTCTTTGGCGGTGCCACGATTTGGTTTCATGACGATCACTTTATTAAGTGGAAGCTTACGATTTTGTATCTGTGCTTCGCACTCGCGCTAACTCTGGGGCACTTGATCTGGCGCAAAAATGGCATTCAAAAACTAATCGGAGGTCAAGTTACTTTGCCCGATGCCGCCTGGGCCAGTTTACTGTGGATGTGGGTGATATTTTTTGCGATGATGGCAGGTTTGAACCTGTGGGTCGCTTATCAATTTGATACTGCCACATGGGTTAACTTTAAACTATTTGGCGCTTCAGGCTTGACTTTGGTCTTTGTCGTGATACAGGGACTTTATCTTGCTCGCTTTATGCGGTATCCAAAATAAAATCATACGCCTAAAAATTCAAATAAAAAAAGCCGACATTTTTGTCGGCTTTTTAAACGCTTTAAAACTACCAGCGAAACTATCAGCTTTAGAGAATTACTTTGAAGCTGAAGCAGCAGGCGCAGCTGAAGCAGCAGGCGCAGCTGAAGCAGCAGGCGCAGCTGAAGCTTCAGCTGTAGCAGAAGCAGAAGGTGCAGCAGCAGGCACAGCTTCTGCTACTGGTTCAGCTTTTTTGCCGCAAGCTGCTAAAGATAATGCCACTAATGCGGCGAGTACTAATTGCTTTTTCATAAAAATCCTTGATATTAAATAAGAACACGACAAAATTTAGGATGTGAGGACACGTGTGAACACGTGAAAACAATTCCACGCCCTATGGCTACGCAAGCTTCGCTCCATTTAGCCGAATCAAAGAAATCAATGACCTAACCAAAACAGAGCAAAAGTGCGCGGGAATTATAACGTCTTTACTCTAAAATACTCAAGTTATCAAACGAATAGCCGTTGATTTGATGAAATTAGGGTGATTTCGAGACGCTTTTTCCCCCGATGCGCCAGAGTCCATAAAGCGGAATGGCCGTCGCTGGACGGAAGGCTTTATCTGGCGCGACAAAAGAATGTACGATTCGGCACATATTGGCCAAATCTCGGGCACTTGACCTTCTGTGCCCACTCAAAGCGATTCGAATCAGTGGTTTGGTGACCCACAACCTGTGTTACACTTTACCCATGCGGTTGAATTTCCTAATCGTACACGAATCCGTAAACGAATCGTAAACGCTCAAATTAAAGAAGTGCCGACGATTGGTTTCTCGCATAAATTTTAATTTTTTTTATTTTTAAATTTTTAATCCTATGAGTATCTTAAAAG
>JAVKMA010000019.1:0-3730 GCA_031538685.1 Burkholderiaceae bacterium
ATTAGCTGATAAAAAATTACTTGATGCGACTGAAACTGCGCACACCAATGCGCCAACAGAGTCCCAAGCATCATTGACTTCTGCGCGCATCGAAGACTTGGTGACATCTGCTCCTGATCTGAATTCAGAGCCGTCGCACAAACATAAAAAAGCAACTTATTTATTTTTACATGCGCTCAAAGATTTCTTTTTGTCACAGATTTTGGTGGCAGGGATATTTTGGGTCGCTGTGTTTTTGTTTATTTCTGCGGTGAGTCCAGGGACGATTCATGCCATCGTGAAATGGATCGCGCAGTAAGGCTTTGTTGATATTGGTGGAACAAAATGAAAGCTCGTGAAATTCTCAAAGTAAAAGGTGATATTTTGTACACCATCAAGCCTAGCGCGAGCATGAGCGAGGCCTTGGACTTTATGCATCAAGAAGACATCGGTTCATTGGTGGTGATGGAGTTTGGGGAGTTAGTAGGAATGCTGACTTTTCGTGAAATGATTACTGCAATGTCTGAACTGCAAACGAGCTCAGAAAATTTGCAAAACGTTTTATCCACGGTGACGGTACGTAAATATATGGATGCGCATCCGATGACGGTGACCCCAGACACGGATGTCAACGAAGTTCGCCGCATGATGATTGAGGCGCATTGCCGCTATTTGCCAGTGCTGAGTGCTAAAACTTTAGTGGGGATTATTTCGTTTTATGATGTGGCACGGGCGGTATTGGATGCGCAAGCAGTTGAAAACAAATTGTTAAAAGCGTATATCCGCGATTGGCCGACCGAAGAGAAAGCGTAATTTTGGGAGTGCTTTTTCAGTTTTTAGATTGATTGTTGATGACCTACAGAAAAGTCGTGCTAAAAATCGGCTTATCTATTAGAATTGCGCCCCTTTGGCGAATTAGCTCAGCCGGTTAGAGCGACGGAATCATAATCCGCAGGTCCGGGGTTCGAATCCCTGATTCGCCACCAATTTATAAAAATTAGTGCCTTAATTTTTTGTGCTTTTGTGCTTATGTGCCTGATAAGTAATAGTCTTAATAGGTACTGAGGCATCCTAGTTTTATTCAAAACGCTTGTAGACCCTTGGATTGATATCCTGTGTTTACAAGCGTTTTTGCTTTTCAAGCGAAAACACTTTTGTTTTGGATAAAGATCTGTCTGGGCGTATGCCCGCGCTGTAAAAGCGAGTTGGCGTGAACGACTGCTCCCGAATAAAAACTATGAGGAACAGAGGGCAAGCGCTGTTATTTTGAGATGATATTGAAGCTTAACTGAGGTTAAATTTTATTTAAGGCCTGCGATGTAATCGGTCACGGCGTCAATTTCTTTATCTGATAACAAGCCTGCAATGGCATTCATTTGCGTATTCACCCGTGTTCCTGCGCGGAAATCGTTTAATTGCGTTTTGGCATAAGTTTGATGCTGTCCGGCCAGACGTGGAAATTGCGCAGGAATTCCCGCACCATTGGCACCGTGGCACGCGGCGCACGCAGGAATGTTTTTACTGGCGATACCGCCTCTAAATATGCGGCGACCCAATTCGAGTGTATCTTTGTTTTTTGACGTATTAACGGCAACTGGTTGTGCCGATACGTAAGCGGCGATGTTATTGATATCCGCATCGCTCAATGGCGCGGCCATGCTGCCCATGACGGGGTTTACGCGAACTTTGGCTTTAAAGTCATGTAATTGTTTGGCGATATACGCGGCACCTTGGCCGGCTAACTTAGGATTTTCTGGAATCATGCTGTTGCCATTAGGACCGTGACAACTCATGCAAGGCACGATACCGCGTGCGGCATCACCGGCATTAAATAAGGTATCGCCTGCTGTCGTTTGGGCATCAGCAGTCAAGGAAAAATTTAAGAGCACAGCGCACGATAAAACACGGACCAAGTCACCGAAATGTAATCCAACAAAACGCAGTTTCATTATGGAATCCTCAAATGAGAAAAAATTTTAGGTCAAGCACCGGTTTAAGCACAGATTCAAGCACCGGTTCAACTTTCCAACGCGGAAAAACATCATGATGTGATTCAAAAACAATCAACGAATATTGTGTACACATATTCGCGTTTTTGAATTGAAAAATTTTGGTGGAGGTAAGCGGGATCGAACCGCTGACCTCT
Source organism: Burkholderiaceae bacterium (assembly GCA_031538685.1). Classification (GTDB taxonomy): domain Bacteria; phylum Pseudomonadota; class Gammaproteobacteria; order Burkholderiales; family Burkholderiaceae; genus JAVKLU01. The sequence continues at coordinate 2,126 of JAVKMA010000019.1, forward strand.
TGCATGCCATGCAAGCGCTCTCCCAGCTGAGCTATACCCCCCAATCGTACTGGTTTGTGCCGATTATTTGATACTTTGGCACGATATACAAATTTACGAAGCGCGCCATTCTAACCGCAACTGCGATACAGTTTTGAGCACTTCAAAAATTTTTTACAAAAAATCTTTATTGCGGTGTTTCTAAAAGAATTCGCAACATCCGGCGTAAAGGTTCCGCCGCGCCCCATAACAATTGATCACCCACTGTAAATGCGCATAGGTATTCAGGGCCAAAATTCATTTTACGCAAACGTCCGACGGGCACGGTCAAGGTGCCGCTGACCTTGGCAGGACTTAATTCGCGCACGGTGTCAGATTTGTGATTGAGGATCAGTTTTACCCAGGGATTGGCATTGGCAATGATATTTTCAAGATCTGCCATGGGCACATTTTTTTTCAATTTGATGGTTAAACCTTGGCTGTGACAGCGCATCGCGCCAATGCGTGCGCAGACACCATCAATTTTGATTGTGCCCGAAGCGTAATTCAAAATTTTGTTGCATTCAACTTCCCCTTTCCATTCTTCGCGGCTTTGCCCATTTTCTAATTCGCTATCAATCCATGGGATCAAGCTGCCGGCTAAAGCGGTGCCAAATTCTTGGGTGGGAAATGCGGTGTCATTTAATGTGGTGGTGATTTTGCGGTCGATGTCCAAAATGGCTGAAGTTGGATTGATCAAATCATCGCTGACCGCTTGATGTAAAACACCCATTTGCGAAATGAGTTCACGCATATTTTGCGCGCCCGCGCCACTGGCGGCTTGATAAGTCATTGCGCTAATCCATTGGACCAAATCATTTTGAAATAATCCAGATAAACCCATCAGCATCAGACTGACCGTGCAATTGCCTCCGATGAAATCTTTTTTACCCTCGGCAATCGCCTGATCGATAACACGACGGTTAACCGGATCCAAAATAATAATGGCGTCTTTGTCCATGCGCAAAGCTGATGCGGCGTCTACCCAATAACCCCGCCAACCGGATGCGCGTAGCTGAGGAAAAACTTGTTTAGTGTAATCCCCACCTTGGCAGGAAATAATCACGTCGCATTTTTTGAGTGCAGTGATGTCCTTGGCGTCCAATAATTTTTTTTCATTACGCGCCCAAACAGGTGCGGCACCGCCCACGTTAGAGGTGGAAAAAAATACGGGTTCAATCAGCGCAAAATCATTTTCTGCTTGCATTCTTTCCATCAATACAGAACCAACCATGCCACGCCAACCGACCAAACCAACTGTTTTCATCATTAAATCCTCGCGGGTTACAAAATAAATGCAGCTTATAAAAGGGAGCGAATTAAAACATATTCAAGCACTGCAACTGCCGACGCATCATCAAATATCATTGCGATTACAAGATTTACGCAAGTGTTACGGCGTGGTGAACGGTGTTTTGGGAGCAGTTTTTGACGACGTAAAATAAATTAAGGGCACTTCTATCAATTCATTTTTGCGGCGAATTGCTTTGTTGCGCAGTACGCGAAATCCTCACGTACTGTATGTACGCTCCGGTTTCTGTGTGCTGTGCGCCTCGCACTTCATCCGCACATTCTGTATTTATAGAA
>JAVKMA010000396.1:0-1783 GCA_031538685.1 Burkholderiaceae bacterium
AAATCGTTAGAGCCAATTGAAAATCCGTCAAAATGTTCCAAGAACTGTTCTGCCAAAATCGCATTCGAAGGGATTTCGCACATCATGATTAAACGCAAACCATTTACACCGCGCTTCAATCCATTTTGCGACAATAACTGAACCACTTTTTTGGCTTGATTAACCGTCCGCACAAATGGCACCATCACTTCAACGTTAGTCAAGCCCATTTCTTCACGAACCCGCTTTAAAGCAATGCATTCCAAGGCAAAGGCTTGCGCAAAATCATCGGACAAATACCGTACAGCACCACGAAAACCCAACATCGGATTTTCTTCATCTGGCTCATAGCGACTGCCGCCAATGAGTTTTTTGTATTCGTTGGATTTAAAGTCAGACAAGCGTACGATCACTGGTTTTGGCCAAAACGCCGCCGCAATGGTTGAAATACCTTCGGCAAGTTTTTCAACGTAAAACGCGCGTGGTGAGGTGTGACCTCGTGCCACTGATTCAATCGCATGCTTGAGATCCAAATCAACGTTCGGATAATCCAATACCGCTTTAGGATGAATACCGATGTTGTTGTTGATGATGAACTCCAAGCGCGCCAAACCGACCCCTGCGTTGGGTAAGGATTGAAAATCAAACGCCAATTGCGGATTACCGACGTTCATCATGATTTTGGCGGGGATTGTCGGTAAATCAGTTAATTGATTTTCGATCACCTCAGTTTCCAAAATTCCCGAATACACGCACCCTTCATCACCTTCAGCGCAGGATAGCGTCACCAAAGCACCATCGGTGAAGACCATCGTCGCATCACCGCAACCGACCACGGCAGGAACACCTAATTCACGCGCAATAATCGCCGCATGGCAAGTCCGCCCACCGCGATTGGTCACAATCGCTGCCGCGCGTTTCATAACCGGCTCCCAATTTGGATCGGTCATGTCCGCGACCAAAATATCACCCGCTTGAACACGATCCATTTGACTGCTATCGGAAATCACGCGCACGGTTCCGGCGCCAATTTTTTGCCCAATCGCCCGCCCTTTCACCAGTAAAGTACCGGTTTCTTTTAAACAAAAACGCGAGAGCGTGCCATGACTCAGTTGTTGAGACTTGACGGTTTCTGGACGCGCTTGCAAAATATAAATCAAACCTGTTTCGCCGTCTTTGCCCCATTCAATGTCCATCGCACGGCCGTAATGGTCTTCGATTTTCATCGCAAATAAACCTAACTCGGTAATGTCGGCGTCTTCCAAGGCGTAACGATTCCGTTCTTGCAAGGGCACGTCAATGGTGCGCACTGAACGCCCCGTAGTCGCGGCCGCATCAAACTCCATTTTGATCAATTTTGATCCCATGTTTTTGCGCACGATGGAATGCTTACCTGCACGCGCCGAGTCTTTGTGGACATAATATTCATCAGGATTGACTGCCCCTTGAACAACGGTTTCGCCTAAACCATAACTGGCGGTAATGAACACGACACCACGAAATCCAGATTCAGTGTCTAGCGTAAACATCACACCGGCACTCGCCAAATCTGAGCGCACCATTTTTTGTACGCCGCACGACAAGGCAACGTCCGCATGCGTAAAACCTTTATGTACACGATAGCTGATGGCGCGATCGTTATACAAAGACGCGAACACTTCTTTCATTGCATGCAAAATATTGTCAATGCCGCGAATATTTAAAAAAGTTTCTTGCTGACCCGCAAACGAGGCATTGGGCAAATCTTCGGCCGTTGCTGAAGAACGCAACGCGTAGGAACTATTTTTGCCACTATCTAACACTA
>JAVKMA010000397.1:0-2568 GCA_031538685.1 Burkholderiaceae bacterium
ACACGCTCGTTAAAAGGATATTAGTACAGAATAACAATAAATTTAATAAAAAAATATCAAAAAAAGACTTTAAAACACCTGCAAAATTAATCACCCAATGATTTTTTACGATTAAAAACGGCCGAGTATAGATGCGGTGACGATACTTTACCAATACGTTTTTATGCGCGGCTGATGAATTGATGTGGCGTTGATGACAAGTCGGTGATAGATGTTCGATGTCGCTATTTTATTTTAATTGGTAAAAACTGGACGCCAAGGTTTTGCCTTCATTGACGCTATCCAAAAGGCGTGCACTGGCCACCGTCAGCGCCGCTAATCGATCTGCTGGTGCGGGATGAGTCGCATACAAAAGGGTAAGGCCTTCATCGCTGGGATTGATTTCACCCAAGGTATACAGCACTTGTGGCAAGCCATAAGGTTCATAACCCGAACGCGCTGCTAGGGCCAAACCGATGCGATCGGCTTCCAATTCTGCGTCTTTATCCAAGCCGCGCGCCAAAATTTCAGCACCATGACCGATTAAGGATTTAATCGATTGGTTGCCAGTGAGTTGTTGAGTGACGTTCGCGCCTTGGTTGAGCAATTCAGATTTTTGTAACAAGGCAAGGTGGTGTTTTTTAATCACATGGCCGATCTCGTGCCCTAATACTCCCGCTAATTGCGATTCGTCGCGCAAGCGTTGGTATAAACCTTTGGTTAAAAAAATATATCCGCCCGGTGCGGCAAAGGCGTTTAGATCTTTGCTTTCAATCACACCAAATTGCCACGGCAAATCGGGGCGACTGCTGTGGTTGGCGATCCAACGACCGACTTGATTGACATAGCGTTGCAATACCAGGTCTTTAACCAGTGGCGCCGCACCTAATAAGTTACCGGAAATTTCTTTGCCTAGGGCGATTTCTTCATCCAATGAAGGGCTACTGAGGTTTTTCACAATCGGGTTCGCGCGAGCTTCTTTTTCTAAGGCGGCCGCTTTGTCCGCGAGGGCTTTTTGATCGGCAAGCGCTTTATCACGCGCCTCTTGTGCCTTGTCCGCAAGGGCCTTTTGATCAGCAATGGCTTTATCACGCGCCTCTTGCGCCCTCTTTGCTTGTTCTTGCACGCGCGCGGCTTCGGCTTTGAGTTGATCAAAATTAACTCCGCAGTCAATATTCATTACGCCGACAGACAGCGCTGCGCCGATAGCAATAAAAAGGGCGCGAATTTTTAAAGTGTGAGCAGTAGTCGTCATAGCGATGATTATTTAGGTTTCGCCAAATCGGCAAAATTAACATCAGTTAAACCTTTGCCCAGCGCAACTTGACGCGCTTGTTCAGCACTGGTTTGGTAAGTGGCCAGTAGGGCGATTTGTTCAGCGTTGTATTGGGCGCTTTTTAATTCTTCGCTAGATAAGCCGCGCACGCCGGTCGTTGCGACAATTTTGCCAGTTCCTGCACGCCCACTATTGAGCGCAAGCACGCCTTGATTGTTTGTGGCGGGGACATTGCGTTTGACTGACAAAATACGCACCCAACCCTGTTTTTTTGCGCCCTTAATTTCTAACCAACCGTTTTGTGAAGACAGAATGGTGATGTTCTCACCGCGTTGCACCGTTCCTTGGATGGCCGCATCGGAAAAGGGTTTGGCGCGTAAGGTATCATTTTTGAGCACACTGCCAGTATCTGCGGCAAGTGCGGTTTGAGACGCAATACACAGGCCGGCACAGAGCATTATGCGAATAATCAATTTAAGAGACATGGTAAAAGTGAAGACAGATTTAGAAGTTGGTGATATGGGCGACGTGGGCAAAGAGGGCGAACTATAATCGTAACGAGCTCGTGGGCTTTAGCGGGCTCGTGGGACTCAGCGGATTCATTTTGTCCAACAGCAGATGTGATCCGTGTTGATGCGATTTGCTTACATTAAATTTTCTTGCGTATTTGTGTGCATTTACGACGCCATGAATAAAGTTTTCAATGCGATACAAAATTTCGTAAAAACGAAACCTAGCCTTATTTTCTAAATTTATCAAGAGACCAAAATGTTAAAAGGAATTTCCCCCTTAATCCCTCCAGAATTACTCAAAATCATGGCCGAAATGGGGCATGACGATGCGATGGTATTAGCCGACGCTAATTTTACGGCGGTGCGCATTGCCAATCATCGACCTGTGGTGCACATTCCTGGCGTTCGCATGTTAGACATGATTCGGGCGGTGACTGCGCTGTTTCCTTTGGCCGAAGACGTCGCCTCGCCAGTGGGTTATATGCAAGTGGAACACCAACCCGATAGCTATCGATCGAGTTTGCAACGCATCATTGCGGCAGAAATTCAAACTTTAATCAAGCCGCATCAAACACTTGAAGCGATTGAGCGTTATGCGTTTTATGAGCGCGCGCGCCAGTCTTTTGTGATTGTGTCGACCGGTGAATTGCAACCCTATGGCAATTTTATTTTGCGTAAAGGCGTGATCGGTGAAGCATTAGAAAAATAAGCAGTAATCTGGGTATTTGGGTGTTCGCGGGTCCTTATAAAAAACGCGCCCTTATAAAACGCCCCCTGATCTAGCAACTCGCATGAACCCCG
>JAVKMA010000020.1:0-5043 GCA_031538685.1 Burkholderiaceae bacterium
ACGTGGCGGAATTTTTTGGATCGCGATTGCGTTTTCTGTCTTTCAACTCACGATGGCGGCGTTTCATCCGCTGACAAGCCAAGTAATCAGGGCGGTACACGTGGGTTTTGTATTGCTGCTGATCTTCACACTCTTTCCACCCTTGGCCAGTCGCGGTGGGCTTTGGAGTAGCTGGGGCAGGGTTTTGGGCTGGGTTCTGGGTTTGATCGGTTTTGCTACAGGCCTGTACCAATGGGTGTTCCAGGCGGAATTGATGCAACGCTCGGGCGATCTCACTACCACCGACTGGGTTGTGGGCACTCTGGCCATTGTCTTGGTGTTTGAAGCGACGCGCCGCGTCATGGGTTGGGGTTTGCCTCTGATTTGCGGGTTATTTTTGCTTTACGGCGTATTTGGCCAATATCTGCCTAGTGCTTTTGCCCATCGTGGTTATGGTCTGGACCAAATTGTGGGGACTTTGGGTTTTGGCACTGAAGGCCTTTACGGCACACCGACTTATGTGTCGTCGAGTTATATTTTTCTGTTCATTCTGTTTGGATCGTTCTTGGAGCAGGCAGGGATGATCGGCCTATTTAATGATCTTGCCATGGGCACGGTGGGGCATACGCGTGGCGGGCCGGCCAAGGTGGCAGTGATTTCATCGGGGCTGATGGGCACTATCAACGGTTCAGGTGTGGCCAATGTGGTCACCACCGGACAGTTCACGATTCCTCTCATGAAGCGCTTTGGCTATTCATCCGCTTTTGCCGGTGGCGTGGAAGCTACCGCCAGCATGGGCGGGCAAATCATGCCGCCGGTGATGGGTGCCGTGGCCTTCATCATGGCCGAGACCATCAACGTGCCCTATTTGGCGATCGTGCAAGCGGCCATCATTCCCGCTATCCTCTACTTCATCACCGCGTTTTGGATGGTGCATCTTGAGGCCGGTCGCAAAGGTTTGGTCGGTCTACCCAAAAACGAATGCCCCAACCCGTGGACGGCGGTGCGCCAACGTTGGTACTTGCTCATGCCCCTGATAGGTTTGGTCGCGCTTCTGTTTTTGGGTTATACGCCCATGTTCTCGGGCACGGTGGGTTTGGGCCTGACGGTGATTCTGATTTTTGGCGCGGCCGTGATGAGTGGCGTGCGAGGACTCGCTTTGAGAGTATTGTTTTGGGCCTTGCTCGGTATCGCCTGCGCGGGTTTTGTTGAATTTGGGGTGAGCGCCTTCATCGCCATCATTGCACTGCTTTTGATCTTGACCTATGTGATGCGTTTGGGCGCAGATGCCCGTGCTACGGCGATTCGATCTTTGTCAGAAGGTGCTCGCCACGCCTTACCGGTGGCCATCGCTTGCGCTTTGGTGGGTGTGATTATTGGCGTCATCAACCTGACCGGAGTGGCCGCTGAAATGGGCGGTCATATCATCGCCCTTGGACGTAATAACCTCTTTTTGGCTTTGTTCTTGACCATGCTGACCTGTTTGGTGTTAGGCATGGGCATCCCGACCATTCCCAACTACATCATCACCAGTTCATTAGCCGCTCCGGTTTTGCTGGAGTTGGGTGTGCCGCTGATCGTCTCGCACATGTTTGTGTTTTATTTTGGCATCATGGCTGACCTTACGCCACCAGTAGCTTTGGCAGCGTTTGCGGCGGCACCCATCGCCAAAGAAACAGGACTCAAAATCAGTATCCAGGCTGTTCGTGTGGCGATGGCGGGTTTCATCGTGCCGTTCATGGCGGTTTACAGTCCCGCGCTGATGCTGCAAACCGGTGGCGTGTGGGACATCGCTTGGATCGTTTTCAAAGCTTTGGTGGCGATTGCCATGTGGGGCGCTGGCGCAATCGGTTTCTTGATCGGGCCTCTGCGTTGGTGGGAGCGCCTATGGGCCATTGTCGCGGCCAGTTTTTTGGTGGTCGCTTTTCCCTTGACTGATGAAATTGGTCTGGGGGCGGTCGCTGTGTTTGTGATCTGGCATCTCTGGCGTCGCCGCGCCGGGGCCTTGGTATGACATGATGGCTCTGGGCATTTGTTTGAGCTTGGCCGCGCTCAGCAGCCCAAATCTCAGCAGCCCAAGCGTTTGGGTGTCGGGCGAGCGATTCACCTTGGCGTGGACACACAGCATTGAGAAAGTCCGCTGGGAAGAGGACTATCAAGTTCAAGCGGCGATTGCCGGTGCGCCTCGTTTGTTGGCGCTATCAGCCCGCATCCAAGGTTCAGGTGCAGGCATGGAACCGCCGCCCGATGCGGTGCTACGTGACGGATGGTGGCATTACACGCCAGCGGTGCGCCATCCCGAAACTTTGCCCCTAAGCAGATCTGGCTACACCGCCGACTTCGAACGTTGCGATGCGCAGAGTTGCCGGTTCTTGTCAGATTGGCTGCCCAGCGACGGTGGGGTGACCGTTTTGCGTGCTTGCCAAGGCCCTTGATCTGAAGGGTATGCGCTTACACGCACTACTTTGAATAGTTCTACAGCATAGAGCTGTCGATGGGGCTAGTCATGGGACTGTCAGTAGGGGGGCGTTTAGTTTGAGCGGATTTGGCGGCGCGGAAAAGCACGTGTAACCCATTGATTTATCAATAAAAACGACGAAAAAATCCATAAAACAATTAACGTTTATTTTGAGCGAACGAAGTTCAAATTAAACGTTAATTCTGGCGATTTAATAAAATAAATGGGCGTTTAATCGATAGTAAATAACCAATTAAATTCCCAATAAATACCCCAAGGTTAAAACTAGGTGGTATTATCCGCGTCGGTAATCGGTGGACTGGAAACGCACCAGCTTAAGGTCGTGTGCTAACACGACGTCATTATGAGGAAATTGACGCCCCTCCCGATTACTTACCCTAGGTAGCTTCCCACCGCCCAGAAACAATCTTGAATTGATTTTGGTTCTGAATATCCTCTAAGGGCACCCTTCCAAACGACGCGACGTCGTTGACAACAAATTTTCCCCTCTTTTGCTTAAGCCTGACGGCGATGCGGTTTACTTTACCGTCTTTGATACTACCCTTAGGTACAAAAATTAAAGCGTTATTCGCCTCATCCCACAGTACCACTTGATAATTAGATACCGCCGATGGTAGCGTCGCCAAGTCCGCACCGCTGATTTGTTTAGAAGCGTCCTTTAAGTGCGCTAATAAATTATCAGTCTTAGCATCACGCACCACTAGGGTTAAACTATCGTACTGAATAGCCGTCTTACCTACCAAAACCGCTTGTTCGTTATATTTGGCGATTCCCTGAATAAGCCGATTATCAAACTGCCCAAAGATAAAGGAGTTCCCGCTGGGCTTATAACCCGGGCCCTTATTAACAATCCAATCTTGCCACAGAGTATCTACCCGTGACATGTATTCGGTTGGGAATACTTTTTCGCTTAATACCGCCGCGAGATCGGGGGCCGTTTTGGCGACTACCGCTAGATTTTCACCAGTGACTAGGTCAGTGGATAACCATTCATGCCCTACGTTGTAATCAAAGCCCGCGTCAATTCCAAGGGGCACTTTGCCTAAAGATTCGCCGTTTGCCCCGGCGCGCTCGGTACTGATGATTTCGGTTTGAGGTGAGACTTTTAAGGACCGCTCGTCTAACTCGCTCTGCGATAGTTGTTGCACATCACAGCGGCAGCGGAACCCATTGGGCGGATAATGGGTGTTCCAAAAAGAATGATCTACAGGGTACACCAATCCATTCCAGGCGCGATGTTGTTGGCGAGTTTGCTGCAAGCCACCGCCCGCGTCACCCGTAGATTTACCGCGAGGGTCATGTTTGATCGCTAAAGGAGCTTACTATGACGATCATCACCATCTAGCCATTAGGTAGCGGTACTGTGCTAACATTGTGCTCACTTTTTTAAGGAGATCAATATGCAAGTTTCTATTCGAAAAATGGGCAATTCGCACGGTGTTTTGATTCCAAAACCGATTCTTGTTGAAACCGGTTTGACTGATCTGGCCGAGCTGGTTTTGAACAAGGGCGTGATTGAAATTCGGCCCATCAAAAACCAACCACGCGTCGGCTGGGCCCAAGATGCGCAGCGCATTGCCGCGCAAGCGGACGATGCTTTGGTTTGGCCAGTTCTGGCCAACGAGGGCGATGAGGCCTTGCAATGGTGAGCGCCTTGTTGCAAACCGGCGATATTTGCCTGGCGGCGCTGGACCCCACTGTGGGCAGCGAAATTCAGAAAACACGACCCTGTGTGGTGATTTCACCCAACGAGATACACCAACACCTGCGCACCGTAATCGTGGCCCCCATGACTACGGGTTCGCGCCCAGCGGCGTTCAGAATCCCGCTCACTTTTCAAGGCAAGCAAGGGCTGATGTTGCTCGACCAAATTCGCACATTGGACAAACAGCGCCTGGTACAGCGGGTGGGAGCGGTACATGCGAGCACTTAGACGCGCACGCTGAAAACCCTTCAAGATATGTTTGAACCCGCGACTTTGTAAGGCGACAAGAGCCGCCATCGAACCGCATCGCGCCACACGATTACTCGGTGAAAAACTGTGGATTTTGAGATGGTCGAGTATTTTTTATTCTACGACGCAGTCAACAAAAAACTCATCGTCTTTGACAACCAAGCCGTGAATATCGGTTTCAAATCCTGGGAATGCGCGGTTAAATCGATAGGCAAAATGCAAATAGGACAAAATTTTCTCGTGGAAACGTTCCCCGGGAACCAGCAAAGGAATCCCCGGTGGGTAAGGCGTGATTAAGCTGGCCGTAATACGTTGATTGAGATCGGCTAGGGCAACTCGTTCAATAGTGTCGTGAGCGGTGTGGCGATAAGCCTGAGCAGGTGTCATCGCGGCAATTGGCGTCGCCAAATAAATATCATTGGTCAAATGCGCGATATCGTGTTCTTGATAGCTTTGATGAATCGCGGCACACACATCTGCCAAACCTTTTAATTCGTATTGCGGATATTGCGCGGCGAAATCTGGCATGACGCGCCAGATGGGTTGGTTCTCATCAAAATCTTGTTTGAATTGTTGCAGTGTCGCCACCAAAGTGTTCCAACGGCCTTTGGTAATACCGATAGTGAACATG
>JAVKMA010000021.1:0-13506 GCA_031538685.1 Burkholderiaceae bacterium
AAATATGCAAAAGCAAAAAATCCGTATTCGACTGAAATCATTTGATTATCGCTTAATCGATCAGTCAGCTTTAGAAATCGTTGAGACTGCGAAACGAACTGGCGCTGTAGTGAATGGCCCGGTACCTTTACCGACGAAAATTGAGCGCTTTGACGTTCTTCGTTCGCCGCACGTAAATAAAACTTCACGTGATCAATTTGAAATTCGGACCCATTTACGCTTGATGGACATTATTGATCCAACTGATAAGACGGTTGATTCTTTGATGAAATTGGATTTACCTGCGGGCGTTGATGCAGAAATTAAATTGCAATAGTCCTTACGTTTTTTGATGGGTTGAGCGCAGTTCGATCCATCGCAATTTAATTTATAAAAGAGTTGAGTAATTTTCTGGATATTGTATAATCGAACGCTTTCGCTAAGCCGATCTAATAATCGGTTTAAGTGCTTAAGTTATTTTCCTGGCCAATCGTAGCCGGGTGTGGAGAAATAAAAATGAATGTGGGTCTCCTTGGTCGCAAGGTTGGCATGATGCGAATTTTCAGTCCAGAGGGTGATGCAATCCCTGTGACAGTTGTCGACGTCTCTGGTAATCGCGTGTCTCAATTAAAAACTATAGCTGTTGACGGTTACTGCGCTGTCCAGGTGGCTTTTGGTGAGCGTCGCCGTAGTCGTTTGGCTAAACCTCAGTTGGGTCATTTTTCAAAGGCTGCTGTAGAGGGGGCGGCTTTTGTTCGCGAGTTTCCTGTTGGCGAAGCTATTTTGGCGGATGCGAAGTTTGTGTTGGGTTCAATTATTTCGGCAAGTATTTTTTCTCAAGGTCAGGCTGTTGATGTTCAGGGGGTGACTAAGGGTAAGGGTTTTACTGGGACGATTAAGCGTTATAACTTCGCTTCAGGTCGTGCTTCGCATGGTAACTCTCGTTCGCATAATGTTCCTGGGTCGATTGGTATGGCTCAAGATCCTGGTCGCGTATTTCCTGGTAAGCGAATGAGCGGTCATATGGGTGATGATACGCAGACTTCGCAAAATCTTCAGATTGTTCGCGTGGATGCTGAGCGTGGATTGTTGATGATTCGCGGCCCTGTACCTGGTGCGGCCAATGGATTTTTAATTGTTCGGGGTGCGGTTAAGGCGAAATCCGCAGGGGGGGCAAAATGAATTTGAAGTTAATAAATGGTGTCGAATCGGTTGTTGATGGGTCTGATTTGATTTTCGATCGTCCTTTCAACGAGTCTCTGATTCATCAGTTGGTTGTTGCTTATCAGGCGAATGCTCGCTCTGTTAGTAGTAAGCAAAAGGATCGCGAAGAGGTTTCTCATTCGACTAAAAAGCCTTGGAAGCAAAAGGGTACGGGGCGTGCCCGTGCGGGGATGTCTTCCTCGCCTTTGTGGCGTGGGGGCGGTCGAATTTTTCCTAATTCGCCTGATCAAAATTATTCGCATAAGGTTAATCGTAAGATGTATCGTGTCGGGATGTGTTCAATTCTTTCTGAGTTGGTGCGTAACGATCGTTTGGTTGTAGTTGATAACTTTAAATTGGGTGCGCCTAAAACAAAATTATTTGTTGAGCGTTTAAAAGAAATTAACTGTAAATCGCTTTTAGTGGTTTTGGATCAGTTTGATGAGCAAGTTTTTTTGGCTTCGCGAAACTTGGCCTCTGTCTTGGTTCTTGAGCCTCATCAGTTGAATCCTGTTTCTTTGGTTCAGTTTGAAAAAGTGATGGTGGTTCGTCCTGCGCTTAAAATGATTGAGGAGATGTTGTCGTGAGCTATCAGCATAGACTTCTGCAGGTTTTAATTCAGCCGGTTATTACTGAAAAAGCGGTTCGAATTGGTGAAAAAATGGGTCAAGTCGTTTTTTTGGTTGCGCCAACTGCGACAAAGAAAGAAATTAAGGATTCTGTTGAGTTTCTTTTTAAGGTTGAGGTGACGGGTGTTCAGGTGGCTAATCGTAAGGGTAAGAGTAAGCGGTTCGGACGATTTGTTGGCCGGCGTAATCATACTCGCCGGGCTTTTGTATCCTTGAAGCAGGGGCAGGAGATTAACTTTAATGAGGAGTTCAAGTAATGCCGTTGCTTAAGGTAAAGCCAACCTCTCCTGGTCGTCGGGGGATGGTAAAAGTAGTTCACCCAAATTTATATAAGGGTCGTCCATTTGCCGGGTTGATTGAAAGTCAATCGCGTTCTGCGGGGCGCAATAATAATGGTCATATTACGACTCGTCATATCGGCGGCGGTTCTAAGCAGCATTATCGCTTGATTGATTTTAAGCGCGACAAAGATGCTGTTGCTGCAAAAGTCGAGCGTCTTGAATATGATCCTAATCGTAGTGCGCATATCGCTTTGTTGTGTTACCTTGATGGTGAGCGTCGGTACGTTATTGCGGCTAAGGGTATGGCGATTGGTGATCTCGTTTTGAGCGGCGTTGATGCGCCAATCAAATCGGGAAATACTTTGCCTTTGCGTAATATTCCAGTTGGTTCGACGATACATTGTGTGGAGTTAACTCCGGGTAAGGGTGCTCAGGTCGCTCGTACTGCGGGTGCAGCGGTGGTTTTGGTGGCTAGAGAAGGTTCTTATGCGCAAGTTCGACTGCGCTCGGGTGAGGTGCGTCGTGTTCATGTGGATTGCCGTGCAACTATTGGTGAGGTGAGTAACAGTGAGCATAGTTTGCGCAAAATTGGTAAGGCTGGTGCAAATCGTTGGCGCGGCATTCGGCCTACGGTTCGTGGTGTGGCGATGAATCCGGTGGATCATCCTCATGGTGGTGGTGAGGGAAAAACTGCGGCAGGGCGTCATCCAGTTTCACCATGGGGTTTGCAGACTAAGGGTAAGAAAACCCGTAGAAATAAACGGACAGACTCAATGATTCTGTCGCGCCGTAAGTCGTAATTTAGTTGGTGATGGCATTGGCCCACACTTTTTAGGAGAGCTTTCCCGATGACTCGTTCATTAAAAAAAGGACCGTTTTGTGACGCTAGTTTACTTAAAAAAGTAGAAGCGGCTCAGGCGGCGCGTGATAAAAAGCCGATTAAAACTTGGTCGCGTCGTTCGACGGTGTTGCCTGATTTTATTGGCCTTACGGTTGCTGTTCATAATGGTCGGCAGCATGTTCCGGTTTATATTACCGAAGGCATGGTAGGACATAAATTAGGAGAATTTTCCTTAACGCGTACCTTTAAGGGGCACGCGGCTGATAAAAAAGTTAAGAAATAATAGTCAATCATGGAAGCAAAAGCATCTTTAAGAGGGGTTCGTCTCTCAGAATACAAGGGTCGTTTAGTTGCAGATCTTGTTCGGGGTAAAAAAGTAGATCAGGCTTTAAATATCTTAACTTTTTGTCCGAAAAAAGGCGCAGGGATTATCAAGAAGTTATTAGAGTCTGCTTTGGCTAATGCCGAGCATAATAATTCTTTGGATATTGATGATCTTCGATTGACGTCAATTTATGTAGAGCGAGGTGCGGTGTTGAGACGTTTTAGCGCCCGAGCTAAAGGTCGTGGCGATCGTATCACTAAGCCAACTTGTCACATCTATTTAACTGTGGGAGCGTAAACCGTGGGACAAAAAATCCACCCAATTGGGTTCCGCCTTTCTGTTCGTCGGAATTGGTCTTCGCGTTGGTTTGCAACGAGTGCTAATTTTGCTAAAACTTTAAACCAAGATCTTGATGCGCGTGCATATTTACGTAAAAAGCTAAAAGGCGCGTCAGTTGCTCGAGTGATTATTGAGCGTCCGGCAAAAACCGCACGAGTGACGATTTTCAGTTCGCGCCCTGGTGTTGTGATTGGTAAAAAAGGTGAGGACATTGAACAAATTAAAATTGAATTGGCTAGACGTTTAGGCGTTCCTGTTCATGTCAATATAGAAGAAGTTCGTAAGCCCGAGTTGGATGCTCAATTAATCGCTGATTCGATTGCACAACAGCTTGAAAAGCGTATCATGTTCCGCCGTGCGATGAAACGTGCGATGCAAAATGCGATGCGTATGGGTGCTCAGGGGATCAAGATTATGTCTTCGGGGCGTTTGAATGGTGTCGAGATCGCGCGTCGAGAGTGGTATCGTGAAGGGCGCGTGCCACTTCATACCTTGCGTGCGGATATTGATTATGGTTTTGGTGAAGCTGAAACTACCTATGGCATCATTGGAATTAAAGTTTGGTTGTATAAAGGCGATAAAACCCTAGATGCAGCTGGTAATGCCGCGCAATTGGCTCAGCCAGTAAGTGCTGAGCGTGAACCTCGCAATGATTCGCCGTCGCGCAAACCGCGTGGTACTCGTGATGCGCCAAGTACGGGTCGTAAACGATCTTCTGACAAGAAGTCGACCTCTGATAATAAAGCTGGAGTGTAATCATGTTGCAACCTGCACGTAGAAAATATCGTAAAGAGCAAAAGGGACGTAATCGTGGAATTTCACATGAGCGCGGAACTAAGGTCTCTTTTGGTGAGTTTGGTTTACAAGCGACAGTTCGCGGTCGTATTACCGCGCGTCAAATTGAAGCGGCGCGCCGCGCAATGACGCGTCATATTAAAAGGGGTGGGCGGATTTGGATTCGCATTTTTCCAGATAAGCCAATTTCGCAAAAACCTGCAGAAGTTCGAATGGGTAATGGTAAGGGTAATCCAGAATATTACGTTGCCGAAATTCATCCAGGTAAAATTTTGTATGAGATGGATGGCGTTGATGAAGTATTGGCTCGCGAAGCGTTTCGTTTAGCGTCGGCAAAATTACCCTTACATACGCAATTTATTGTGCGTGAATTGGGTTAATTTTGCGCCGAGATTAGAAATCAGAGGATTATATGAATCTTGAAGAATTAAAAAAATTAGATGTTGAAAGCTTGCAAAAAGAGCTAAGCTCATTGATGAGAGCGCGTTTTAATGCGCGGCTTCAGTTGGCAACTCAACAGTCTACGAATACGGCTCAAACGCGTTCTATTCGCCGTGATGTTGCGCGAGTGATGACTTTGTTGCGCCAACAAGGAGTGCGAGCATGAGCGACTCATTAAAAAGAAAACTGATCGGTCGCATTGTGTCCAACAAAATGCAAAAAACAGTGACGGTTTTGATAGAGCGTAAAGTGCAGCATTCGCTTTACGGCAAATACATTGCTCAATCAAAAAAATATCACGCTCATAACGAGAGTTTCCAAATTAAGATGGGTGATTTAGTTGAAATCGTGGAAGGGCGCCCAATTTCGAAAACAAAATCTTGGTCGGTGAGTCGGATTGTCGAGGCGGCTCGTTCCGAGTAAGTTATATTGAAATAAATGCGGTATTAATAAGGTTGGCTTTGGCCAAATAATGAAATGATCCAAACAGAATCCAGATTAGAAGTTGCTGACAATACCGGCGCAAAAGAAGTTTTGTGTATTAAAGTGTTGGGCGGCTCGCATCGACGTTATGCGGGTATCGGCGATATTATTAAAGTGACTGTAAAAGAAGCTGCTCCTCGAGGTCGTGTTAAAAAAGGAGAGGTTTACAGTGCAGTGGTCGTTCGCACCGCTAAAGGCGTTCGCCGTCAGGATGGCTCTTTGGTGAAATTTGATAATAATGCTGCGGTGTTGCTAAATAATAAATTAGAGCCTATTGGAACGCGTATTTTTGGACCAGTGACGCGCGAGTTGCGTACTGAAAAGTTTATGAAAATAGTTTCTTTAGCACCAGAGGTTATTTAAGATTTTTAGGAATATCAAATGAGCAAAATTAAAAAAGGTGATGAAGTTATTGTGATCACGGGAAAAGATAAGGGGCGTCGGGGCTTAGTTTTAGCGCGCATCGATGCACGGTTTTTGACGGTTGATGGTGTTAACACGGTAAAACGCGCAACCAAACCCAACCCTGCTAAAAATCAACTCGGCGGTTTAGTGGATAAAAATTTGTCGATTGATGTTTCTAATATCGCGATTTTTAATCCTCTGACCAAGAAAGCGGATCGAGTGGGTTACAAAATGGTTGACGGTAAAAAATTAAGAGTTTTTAAGTCTAACGGCGAGGCAATCGGCAACTAACAGTTGTTGTTCGGATGCGCATTGTTCATTAACAGAGATGGCAGTAAAAAAGGAATAAAGATGGCTCGGTTACAAACCTTATATAAAGAAAAAATCGTCGCAGACTTAACCCAAAAATTTGGTTATACGTCCGTGATGGAAGTTCCGCGATTATTAAAAATTACTTTGAACATGGGCTTGTCTGAAGCCGTCGCAGATAAAAAAATTATTGAGCATGCGGTGGGCGACTTAACCAAAATCGCAGGTCAAAAACCTGTTGTGACAAAGTCACGCAAAGCGATCGCGGGCTTCAAAATTCGTGAAGATTACCCAGTAGGTTGTATGGTGACTTTGCGCGGCGTGGCGATGTTTGAATTTTTAGATCGCTTGATTACGGTTGCATTCCCACGGGTTCGCGATTTTCGTGGTGTTTCAGGGCGTGCGTTTGATCGTCGCGGTAATTACAACATCGGGGTTAAAGAGCAAATTATTTTCCCTGAAATTGAATATGACAAGATTGATGTGTTGCGAGGCTTGAATATTAGTATCACCACGACGGCGAAGACCGATGCAGAAGCAAAAGAATTATTGACGGCATTCAAATTTCCATTCAGGAATTAATGTAGCGTTAAATTTATTGTTATTTTGTAAGTTTTTTAAAAAATAGTATATGGCAAAGTTATCTTTGATTAATCGCGAAGCAAAACGTGCTCGCTTGGTTAAGCAGTTTTCTAAGAAGCGCGCAGATCTCAAAGAGATTATTAGTAATCAAGCTTTGACTGAAGATGATCGTTATGCGGCGCGTTTGCGTTTGCAGGCTTTGCCGCGTAATGCAAATCCAACGCGCCAACGTAATCGTTGTGCTTTGACGGGTCGTCCTCGTGGCACATTTAGAAAATTTGGTTTAGCACGTAACAAATTGCGTGAATTTGCGATGGCCGGTCAAATTCCGGGAATCATTAAAGCCAGTTGGTAATTTGTATTTACTGGTGCTTTACAGATTAAGTAGTC
Source organism: Burkholderiaceae bacterium (assembly GCA_031538685.1). Lineage (GTDB taxonomy): Bacteria > Pseudomonadota > Gammaproteobacteria > Burkholderiales > Burkholderiaceae > JAVKLU01. Next base: position 7,003 of record JAVKMA010000021.1, read on the forward strand.
ATTGAAGTTTGAGATGAAACTTCTGATTGTTCAGAGGTTTTTTTAAGTATCTAAAAAGGAATATCTATGTTAAGTGATCCGATAGCTGATATGTTGACGCGGATTAGAAATGCGCAAATGGTTGCTAAGCCAGGGGTTGTAATGCCTGCCTCAAAATTTAAATTAGCGTTGGCAAACCTATTAAAAAACGAAGGTTACATAGAAGATGCGACAATTGTTGGCAGCAAAGAAAAGCCAGAATTGTCGATTACCTTGAAATACTACGCAGGTCGTCCAGTAATTGAAAAAATTGTTCGCGTTTCGCGCCCTGGATTGCGTGTTTATAAAGAAAAGTCAGCGATCCCGCAAACGGTGAATGGTTTAGGAATTACGGTAGTTTCTACATCTAAAGGAATTATGACTGATCGCGGTGCGCGTCGTGAAGGTTTGGGTGGCGAAGTGATTTGCTACGTCGCGTAATCAATTTCATTGGAAAGGACTAAGATGTCTCGAGTAGGAAAAATGCCAATTGCCGTACCTAAGGGCGCGGAAATTACTGTAAAAGGTACAACTGTAACGGTTAAAGGCCCATTGGGTTCTCTAACGCAATTATTTTCATCTTCTGTCGTGATTACGCAAGAGGGCGCAAATTTGCAGGTTAGCCCTTTAGACGATAGCCGTGCTGCTCGTGCTAACCATGGTACTGTTCGTGCGGTTTTGAATAACATGGTTAAAGGCGTCATATCGGGGTTTGAGAAAAAATTAACTTTGGTGGGTGTGGGTTATCGTGCTCAGGCTCAAGGGGATAAGTTGAATTTATCCTTGGGGTTTTCGCATCCTGTCGTGCATCAGATGCCAGCGGGAATTAAAGTTGAAACGCCAACGCAAAATGAGATCATTATTAAAGGCTCTGATCGTCAAAAAGTTGGACAGGTCAGTGCTGAAATCCGTGCATATCGTCCGCCAGAGCCGTATAAAGGTAAAGGGGTTCGTTACTCAGACGAAGTGGTGATCATTAAAGAAACCAAGAAAAAATAATCACAGTTAGGTGCACGCTATATCGGGTAGTTATTAATTTAAAGTCATGGATAAAAAAATTTCGCGTATTCGTCGTTCATTAAGAACTCGTAGCAAGATTGCCGAGTTAAAGGTTAATCGTTTATCGGTACACCGTACCAATTTGCATATTTACGCCAATATTCTTGCTCCAGATGCTAGTGTACTGGTGTCGGCCTCTACTTTGGAAAAAGAAGTTCGTACCCAGTTGGGTAAATCGGGTGCTGGTGCGACGACGGACGCGGCGACTTTGATCGGCAAAAGATTGGCGGAAAAAGCATTGCAGGCGGGTTTAAAGGAAGTGGCTTTTGATCGTTCAGGTTTTCGTTATCACGGGCGGGTTAAAGCTTTGGCGGAAGCTGCGCGTGAAGCAGGTTTACAGTTTTAAGTAGAGGCTTTAGTTTAGCTCTCTCAAAAATTAGAATTTAACAGGAAATATATATGGCTAAGGCTCAGGCAAAACCTCAAGTTGAGGAAAAAGATGATGGTCTGCGGGAAAAAATGATTGCGGTGAATCGAGTCACCAAAGTTGTTAAAGGGGGGCGGATTCTTGGTTTTGCGGTTCTGGCAGTAGTTGGTGATGGCGACGGTCGTATTGGTATGGGTAAGGGTAAGGCTAAGGAAGTTCCTGTTGCTGCTCAAAAAGCGATGGAAGAAGCGCGTCGCAAAATGTTTAAAGTGTCATTGAAAGACGGCGCGGTACAGCATACCTTGGTGGGCAAACACGGCGCCTCAACAGTGATGATGTTGCCCGCAAAAGAGGGTACAGGTGTTATTGCGGGCGGTCCGATGCGGGCGATTTTTGAGGCGATTGGGATTACCAATATCGTAGCAAAATCACATGGTTCAACCAATCCATACAATATGGTTCGTGCGACGTTTAATGGCTTGCAAAGTATGTTGACCCCCGCTGAAATTGCAGCGAAACGGGGCAAGACAGTTGAAGAGATTTTGAACTAATCAGATTATGGCTAAAACAATTGTCGTTAAATTAAATCGTAGTGTTATCGGTGCTCCTGAAGCGCACCGAGCAACTGTGCGTGGTCTAGGTTTACGTCGAGTGAACTCTACTGCGGTATTGCAAGATACGCCATCAGTTCGCGGCATGATCAATAAAGTATCGTATTTGGTTGTTGTTCAACAATAATCACGCGACGTTAATTAGATTTCTCAAGGATACATAATGAAACTTAACACAATCGCCCCTGCGTTTGGCGCCAAGCATGCAAAACGCCGCGTAGCTCGAGGCATTGGCAGTGGTTTAGGAAAAACTGCTGGCCGTGGTCATAAAGGTCAAAAATCACGTTCAGGTGGTTTTCATAAAGTTGGTTTTGAGGGCGGTCAAATGCCTTTGCAGCGCCGTTTACCCAAGCGTGGTTTTGTTTCGCATTTACATTCTGAAGAAATTCGTTTGAGCGATTTAAATGGCTTGCCGGTTAAGGAGGTCGATGTTGTGCTCCTGAAAAAATCAGGTTTAGTGTCGATTCATGCTGATAGCGTGAAAGTGGTCGCGACAGGCGCGGTTGATAAAGCATTTGTATTGCATGGAATTCGCGCGACGGCTGCGGCGAAAGTTGCAATTGAAGCTGCGGGTGGAAAAGTTGAAGAAATTGTCGAAGTTAAAGTTCGAAAATTGGCTAAAAAATCATAATTAAGATCAACTAGCAAAACTCTACATTTAAAGGCATATTTCGTGGCGCAAGCATTCAAATCAAGTAACGCTAGTGGCTTTCCGTGGGGACGTTTATGGTTCCTAATTGGTGCGCTTGTGGTGTACCGTATTGGTGCGCATATTCCTGTACCAGGGATTGATCCCATTCAGCTTGAAACTTTGTTTCGTCAAAACAAAGATGGAATTTTGGGTTTGTTCAATATGTTTTCGGGTGGCGCATTGTCGCGTTTTACCTTGTTTGCACTAGGGATCATGCCGTATATTTCGGCATCGATCATTATGCAGTTGCTGACGGTGGTGTCGACATCTTTAGCCGCCTTGAAAAAAGAAGGAGAGTCAGGGCGTCACAAGATCACTCAATATACGCGTTATGCCACTTTGTTTTTGGCATTGTTCCAAGCGATTGGAATCGTATTTGTTTTGGAGGCGCAAAAAAATCTGGTGATTGATCCTGGCTTGGCATTTCGTTTTACCGCGACTTTATCGCTGGTGACGGGGACTTTGTTTTTGATGTGGTTGGGTGAGCAAATTACTGAGCGAGGCTTAGGTAATGGCATTTCGATGATTATTTTTGCGGGGATTGTTGCGGGTTTACCCACCGCTCTAGGTGGTTTATTTGAGCTGACTCGTACTGGTGCGATGAGCGCGATTTCGGTGATTATAATTTTCGTGATTGTTGTACTGAGCACTTTCTTAGTTGTCTTTATTGAGAGAGGTCAACGGAAAATATTGGTCAACTATGCCAAGCGTCAAGTTGGCAATCGGGTAATGTCGGGTCAAAGCACTCATTTACCCTTGAAGTTAAATATGGCAGGTGTGATTCCTCCGATTTTTGCGTCATCAATTATTCTGTTTCCGGCAACGATTACCAGTTGGTTTTCAGCAGGTGATAGTCAAAGTGGATTTATCGTATTTTTAAAAGATCTTGCGGCGTCATTGGCGCCAGGAGAGCCAATTCATGCTTTGTTGTTTGGTAGCGCGATAGTGTTCTTCTGCTTCTTCTATACGGCATTGGTGTTTAATAGTCGTGAAACGGCCGATGGTTTAAAAAAATCGGCGGCGTTTATTCCTGGAATTCGTCCTGGTGATCAGACCGCTCGTTATATTGATCGTGTGTTAACGCGTTTGACTTTGGTAGGTGCAATTTATATTGTGATCGTGTGTTTGTTGCCCGAATTCATGATTGCGCGTTGGAAGGTGCCATTTTATTTTGGTGGTACTTCACTGTTAATTATTGTTGTGGTCACGATGGATTTCATGGCGCAAGTGCAGAATTATGTGGTGTCCAAACAATATGAGTCTTTGCTGCGTAAGGCAAATTTCAAAGGTGGTCTAACTCGTTAAATGAGTTAAAAAATTATTAATGGCTAAAGATAAAGACGACGTCATTCAAATGCAGGGAGAGATTCTGGAGAATCTTCCAAATGCGACATTTCGCGTCAAATTGGAAAATGATCACACGGTGCTCGGCCATATTTCAGGAAAGATGAGAATGCATTACATTCGTATTTTGCCTGGGGATAAAGTAACGGTAGAGCTGACTCCTTATGATTTATCGCGCGGTCGGATTATTTTCCGCGCTAAATAGCTTTATTTGCTGCCTTGGAAACTAATAGTAGGAACTAATAGTAATCAGTCATTATTTGTAGCACTAGTTATTCGGAGAGTAAGATGAAAGTACAGGCTTCAGTGAAAAAAATTTGTCGTAAATGTAAACTTATTCGACGGCACGGTACCGTACGGGTAATTTGTACTGAAACCCGACATAAGCAACGTCAAGGTTAATTAATCCAAAGGAATTTTTATGGCACGCATTTCTGGGGTCAATATCCCCAACCATCAACATGCAGTTATTGGACTTACTGCGGTATACGGCATTGGCCGTCCACGCGCAGCAAAAATCTGTCAACAATGCACAATTGAACCCTCTAAGAAAATCAAGGATTTGTCTGATGAAGAATTAGAAAAATTGCGTTTGGCGGTGTCTCAATTTACGGTTGAAGGCGATTTGCGTCGTGAAGTGTCAATCAGCATCAAACGTCTAATGGATTTGGGTTGTTATCGCGGCACGCGCCACCGTAAAGGTTTGCCAGTTCGCGGACAGCGTACTCGTACCAATGCGCGGACTCGTAAGGGGCCACGTCGCGCAGCAGCTTCATTGAAAAAATAATTTTTAGTTATTAAGTCGTCACTATATTAGGTAATCTACATGGCTAAAGCTCCAGCATCTGCGAGTAAATCGGTTCGCAAAAAAGTTAAAAAAAACATTAGCGACGGGATCGCTCACGTTCATGCGTCGTTTAACAATACGATCATTACAATTACCGATCGTCAAGGTAATACTTTATCTTGGGCAACTTCCGGTGGTGCTGGGTTTAAAGGCTCGCGTAAATCAACACCGTTTGCAGCTCAGGTTGCGTCAGAGAGTGCAGGAAAAGCGGCACAGGAGTGCGGGATTAAAAATTTGGAAGTTCGGATTAGTGGCCCTGGACCAGGACGAGAATCTTCGGTTCGTGCACTGAATTCTTTGGGGATCAAGATTGCCGCGATTCATGATGTGACGCCAATTCCACATAATGGTTGCCGTCCTCCAAAACGCCGTCGTATCTAATTGTTGTTGTTTTATTTTGTAAGCCCACCGTTTGCGTTCAGTGTTTCTTAACTTGTCCGCAAACTTATCCATCGATAGTGTTGTTTTGCTATGGGATGGACTAATTCAATCGAAAGGAACTATTCGTGGCTCGTCTATTAGGCCCTAAGGCTAAACTTTCCCGTCGTGAGGGAATTGATTTATTTCTAAAAAGTGCACGTCGCACCCTCGAATCAAAATGTAAATTAGAGTCACGTCCAGGCCAGCATGGCCATGCCCCAAATAATCGTCGTTCAGATTTTGGGACACAGTTGCGTGAAAAGCAAAAAGTTAAAGTGATGTACGGTGTTTTAGAGCGTCAGTTCCGTCGTTATTTTGCTGAAGCAGACCGTCGTCGCGGTAACACGGGGGAGTTATTGTTGTCTTTATTGGAGTCACGTTTAGATAACGTCGTCTATCGCATGGGCTTTGGCTCAACGCGTGCTGAAGCGCGACAAATCGTTGGTCATAAAGCGATTATGGTGAACGGCAAAACCGTGAACATTCCATCGTACTCAGTTAAACAGGGTGATGTAGTGGCGATTCGTGAAAAAGCCAAAAAGCAAACGCGTATTGCTGAGGCAATGGCACTTGCACAAAGCATTGGTTTGCCAGCGTGGGTGACCGTAAATAATGAAAAAATGGAAGGCGTTTTTAAAGCCTTGCCAGATCGTTCAGATTTTGCTAACGACATTAATGAATCTCTCATCATTGAGTTGTATTCACGTTAATCTTAGTCGTTAATCTTAGTGGTTAGTAGGTCGACGTTAATCAGTCGTCGTTGATAAGTTGTCGGTAATTGTGTAACTCGCCTTATCGGTGTAACGAGCTGAGGGCGCTAAAAAAGGAAATCATGACAGCAAAATTGTTAAAGCCAGAAATTGTAAAAATTGAAGAAATCACGGCAACGAGTGCTCGTATTACGATGGAGCCCTTTGAGCGTGGTTATGGTCACACTTTAGGTAATGCCTTGCGTCGCGTGATGCTGTCCTCGATTGAGGGTTATGCGCCAACAGAAGTCAAAATTGAAGGTGTGGTGCACGAATATGCGCACATCGATGGCGTTCGTGAAGACGTGGTTGATGTTTTGCTCAATCTTAAGGGTATCGTGTTTAAATTGCATGGTCGTGACCATGTCAATTTATTGCTGAAAAAAGAAGGGCAAGGC
>JAVKMA010000022.1:0-4528 GCA_031538685.1 Burkholderiaceae bacterium
AACTCAAAGTCTGTCTGTGACCGTGGCTTTGCCGACACTGATATTGTCTAGTGTGAGTCCAAGCACCCCTATGGCGCCGGGCGCCAGCGTCACTCTTACAGGAGCCGGATTTGTTGGCGATATGGTGGCGACGGTCGGCGGGGTGAGCGCGACAGTAAGCATTACCTCAGCCACGCAGATGAATGTCGTGATACCTCCTTCAGTTGGTTCTGGCGCTCAATCCCTAGTCATTCAACGCACTAACGACAAGGTCAGTAAAAGCATCGGTTTAACGATATTAGGGCCTTTAAGTTTGGGCGCGCAAGCGTCGAATCCGTCGCCGGGTGGGACCTTGACCTTAGCGGGAACAGGATTTTCTGCGGATACCAGCGTCACGATGGATGGCGTCGCGATGGCGGTTAGCGCGTGGACCAACACGCAACTCTCTTTTTCGGTGCCCAGTAATTGGCGTAATCCAAGCCCTCTCGTCGCGGTGACCCGCGCGAGCGACAGCATTACGAAGAACCAGTCGTATTGGATTAATGTTCCTTTGGTTCTAGAGGCGATGATGGTGCCGGTATATCGCGGGAAGCAAATTAGCATCAAAGGGACGGGTTTTGTTGCGCCGGGCAGTGGCAATTTGTTTTTGGCGGGCGTAGCGCAAGCTTATGTGATGCAGAGTAATGAAGAATTGTTGTGGACCCCCGCATCCAATCAAACTTTGGGCAGCAATGTCGCGTTACGCTTTGTTCGCCAGGATGGTCAAAATAGCGTTATCAATGTCATCGTTGCGGCGATCCCCAGCGCGAGTGTTTCACCCAGTACGGCATCGGTGGGCGCCACCTTGACCTTTACGGGAAGCAATTTAACGTCGATTCGATCAGTGAAATTTGGCCCCGCGAGCGTGTCAATGACCCCCAGCAGCGATACCAGCTTTACTTTGCAGCTGCCGTCCAATGCCGCCAGCGGTGATGTTGTTTTTGTGGATAGCGCTGGAACGCAGTTTGTGTGCTGCCAGTTACAACTGGTCAGTAGCGTGATCAAAATTGCGCAGGTTCAGGTCGTGCAAACGCATTTGATCGATATCAATGCAGTTGACACGACCGTCTTGCCGCAAGGCAAGGTTCAGATTTCGCCGCACCGCGACCTGTTGATTCGCGCAAAAATCATTAAGCAAAACACCAGCGCGCTGGTGACGCCGAAGGTACAAATACAAATTACGAACAGTACGGGTGCTAGTCCGTGGTTTGATATGACGGGCCCGACCGTGTTATCAAGTGCCGCACCTGCCGATACGCAAAGTGGCTTGCTTAATGATTCATTTACCTATTTAGTCCCCAAAAATCTAATCAGTTCGACCGGCTCATTTAGTGTATTGATCAAAGCTCAGAGCGTCGACGGGATTCACGTTGCGCAGTATTTCACACAACCTGAGGTGATGCCTCAGTCCTACATGTATTTGCATTTATTACCAATCACCATATCGGGGGGACCGACCCCGGCGACACCGACGATTGATTTGGCGCGAATTCAAACAGCCTTAGAAGGTTACTTTCCATTAGAGATCGAGACCCGCATAGAACCGACTTTGAATGCGGGTACTTATGCTGGTCTGGGCGAAAATCCGACGCTCACATTGTTGGATAAAGTAGTTGAAGCGCATAGGGTCAGCGGTTTGTACGATCCCTGCCATTTTTATATGGGCGTGATCGGTTTCCCGTTGAGTAATGTTGCCTATGTCGGTGGACGTCAATCTTTAGTATCCAATTTATGGCGAAGGAGTGTTAGTCCGGCGACGGGGAATTCGACCAATTATTTGGCGATCTCCAGCCCTATTCCGCATGAGTTGGGGCATAATTTTGACCGTCAACATTCGTGGAATGACACCGCAAATCCAAATCAGAATGATAGCCGTTTGGGTGCGTATGTGAATGTGAATTTGGGCATTAAAAAATATAACGAAGACAAAGGCATTATTCCTTCGACCAGTCTGGATTCATATGACAATCATTGGTTTTTCCCGACGAACCTGTTTGATGTGATGTCATATGGCAGCACGAACGAGGTGCCCGGCGATGGTTACAAGGGGATGTCGTATTACACCTATAAAGGTTTTCAGGATTATGCTGTGAGCGAATTACGCTACTCGAATAAAGCCGATTGCACCAGCGCCAGCGCCGCCCTGGTCAAACCGGCAAGCAATGTTGGCAAGGTCGGTAATGTTGGGATGAGCAATTCCAAAGTGGGAAACGGCAGCCCAGGCTTGCTGATTCAAGGCGCACTGATGATAGGGCCGCGCACTGCAGAGATTTTTGCACCGACACCTTTGATCAGTACCGCGCAAGTGGGGGAGCTTGAAAACCTGCTGCCGTATTGGCAAAGTCGCGCATCAAAAGGGTCATCACATCCTGCGGTGGCGCTACGGGTAACGCGTCAAAATGGTTCGGTGCACTATTTCCCCATCACGCTACAGGCGCTGGATCATCACCCCAGCTTACGTTTTTCGATGGTGATTCCGCCGCAAGGAACGATTAAAAAAATCGAAGTGCTTGACGCCAGTCAAACGGCGTGGACGCCACCCGATAAAACTGCGTTGGATAAATTGAGTAAATTGAGTCAATCGAAAAGTGTGACCAGCGCGTCGAATCCAATCAATTTATTGCACCCTGATCCAAAGGTTTTGACGTGGGCATGGAAGGGTAATATTTTGACGGTGCAGTTTGACAATACGCGCTATCAAGCTTTGCGAGTTTTGTATGTGAGTCAATCTAAAACCACGCTGGTTGCGGATTTGGGCAATCGCGATGGCGTGGTGAATATTGATTTTTCAACGCAGGCGGCGCACGGAACAGTCAAATTAGAGCTCTCCGATGGTCTTAACACCGAAAGTCGATCCTTTGAACGTTAAATTGCGCAAGGTTAAATTACTCAATCGTTAAATCGCTCAGTCATTCAGTCGTTAAATCCAACTGATTCACTTGAATCTATCCGCATCATCAGCATCGCCATCTCGACGACTTCCTATTGAGTCACTCCGACGCCAGAGGTCAGAGGGTTCATTTGGAGTAGAAAAAGGCGTCTTGCAGGAACGGTTAAATATTTTGCCTTGAACTCTTGAAATCATAGGGTTTGACCTTAATTGCAGACATCACTTTTTTTATGGAGTTGATTCATGACTGATGCAATGGGCCCCGACGGAACGCAGGACTTCATCGCGCCTCAATCCGTAGCGCCTCAATCCGCAACCAATAGCGTAGACAATCAAACCAGCGATGCCGCGCCTTTAACTCTGGAAGAACAGCTTGAGGCGGCGCTGACTTTGGCTCAAACTCATTACGACAGTTTTTTACGCGCCAAGGCCGAAGCCGACAATGTCCGTCGCCGTGCGCAGGACGATGTAAGTCGAGCGCATAAATTCGCGATTGAAAGTTTTGCTGAGGCGCTCTTGGCGGTGCATGACAACTTATCGCGCGCCTTGGCGATTCAAAACACCAGTGTTGAAGCGATTCACGAAGGGGTTTCGATGACCTTGAAGCAATTGGATGCGGCATTTGAGAAATTTCGCGTGGTGTCTGAAAATCCTGAAAAAGGCGCTAGGCTTGATCCGCAAAAACATCAGGCCGTTTCCGCAGTCCCATCTGAATTGCCCGCAAATAGTGTGCTTGAGGTGATGCAAAAAGGTTATTTCATTGCTGACCGTTTATTACGTCCGGCTTTGGTCGTGGTATCGCAAGGCAATCAGTGATTTTTGTCGCGCCTCTTGAAATTATTCAAAGGCGCGTTATATCTAGAACAACAGCAGGGGATGTGCTGACACAATAATCCCTATGCAAACATTTACGAACACTTACGAACACTTATTCACTCAGTTATTAAAAGGATTCATCATGGCAAAAATGATCGGTATTGATTTAGGGACAACCAACTCTTGCGTCGCGGTTATTGAGGGAGGGCAAGCCAAAGTCATCGAAAACACAGAAGGCGCACGCACTACGCCCTCGATCGTCGCGTATCAAGAGGATGGCGAAATTTTGGTCGGCGCGCCGGCTAAACGCCAGGCCGTCACCAATCCGCGCAATACTTTGTACGCGATTAAGCGTTTGATTGGTCGCCGTTTTGAAGAAAAAGAAGTGCAAAAAGACATCGGCTTGATGCCTTTTGAAATTATGAAAGCCGATAACGGCGATGCTTGGGTGCGCGTGCGTAACGAAAAATTTGCGCCGCCACAAATTTCAGCCGAAGTTTTGCGCAAAATGAAAAAAACCGCCGAAGATTATTTGGGCGAAGAGGTCACCGAAGCGGTGATTACGGTGCCGGCGTATTTCAACGATACACAGCGTCAAGCCACTAAAGACGCGGGCCGTATTGCGGGCCTAGATGTGAAGCGCATCATCAATGAGCCGACGGCTGCGGCTTTGGCTTTTGGGATGGATAAGCACAGCAAAGGCGATCGAAAAATTGCGGTGTATGACTTGGGTGGCGGTACCTTTGATATTTCGGTGATTGAAATCGCTGATGTGGATGGCGAAAAACAATTTGAGGTGTTAGC
>JAVKMA010000023.1:0-4230 GCA_031538685.1 Burkholderiaceae bacterium
CACCCGCCGAATCACCCTCGACTAAAAATAATTCGGACAACGCCGGATCATCAGTTTCACAATCGGTCAGTTTGCCAGGTAACACCGCAACACCCGAACTTTTTCGTTTTTCAACTTTTTGTGATGCGCGCGTGCGCGCTTGCGCTTGACTGATCACCCACTGCGCCAATTTTTTGCCGTGCTCAACGTATTGGTTTAACCATAATTCAAATTGTGGCAAAACCGCACGGCTGACCAGACGCACGGCATCGCGCGAACTCAGCCGCTCTTTGGTTTGTCCTTGAAATTGTGGATCCAAAATTTTTGCCGACAATACAAAAGATACTCGCGCAAATACATCCTCCGCCAGTAACTTTACGCCTTTAGGTAAGAGGCTATGCAACTCGATAAAATTTTTCACCGCAACAAATAGACCTTCGCGTAAACCCGCCTCGTGCGTACCACCGGACGCAGTTGGAATCAAATTCACATACGATTCGCGCAGCATTCCGCCCTCTTCCGTCCACGCCACTAACCACTGAGCGCCCTCGCCGGCATTGCCCTCTTCAGTCGTAGTGGGGAAAAAAAATGATCCATGAAAAGGTGGAATCATCGGTTCAAAATTTAAGTTTTGCGCCATATAGGCAGGCATCCCCTGCTCGTAACACCAAGTGCTGGTTTCACCACTGGCTTCATGATGCAAGGTCGCCGTTAAACCCGACAACAACACCGCTTTAGCGCGCAATAGATGCACCAAATCATTTTGTGAAAAATTCAAGCTGTCAAAATATTTGGCTTCGGGCCAGACGCGCACCAGCGTTCCACTTTTTTTCTCACCGCGTCCCAAAGGCCGACTGGTTAAAGCATCAACCAAATGCCCATGCGCAAACGATAAAAAATGTTCGGCGTTATCGCGCCACACAGTGACCTCTAATTTTTTGGCCAAAGCGTTGGTTACCGACACGCCCACGCCGTGCAAACCACCAGAAAAACGGTATGCGGCATCGCCTTCAGTTTTATTAAATTTGCCGCCCGCATGCAAGCGCGTGAACACCAACTCCACCGTTGGAATTTTTTCTTCCGCATGCAAACCCACTGGAATGCCGCGCCCATCGTCTGCAACGCTAACGCTGCCGTCGCTGTGCTGTGTTACGGTAATCATGCTGGCGTGTCCCGCCAACACTTCATCGGCCGCGTTATCAATCACTTCTTGAATCACGTGCAAGGGATGTTCCGTGCGCGTATACATGCCCGGACGCTCTTGTACCGGTTCTAAACCTTTAAGCACTCGAATCGAGGACTCGTCGTAATTTTTTGCCATTAAAAATAATCGTCTGAAAAATAATCAAGCCTTATAAGACTTTGGATAATTGACTAATCTGTCCACACAAATAAGTCCACACAATATTCGCCGCCAGTGTTGTCGTTAAATCGGCGTGATCAAATGGCGGTGCAACTTCGCACAAATCCATACCGACAAAATTCAAGGACACCAAACCTTCGATCAGATGCAGAGCTTGGGTGCTGGTCAAACCGCCCGATTCAGGGGTGCCAGTGGCGGGCGCAAAGGCGGGATCAATCGCATCAATATCAAAACTGCAATAACACGGCGCATCGCCAATGCGCGCCATGATCTGCGCAATCACCGGCGTCAAAGCGACACCTTCAAGGCCGCGTAAATCGCGCGCGCTAAAAATCATCCCGCCTTGCGTCTGAATATACTCGCGCGCCTCACGTCTCGCGGCAGAGCGCAAGCCGATTTGCACCGTTTGCGTAGGATTGATCAAACCTTCTTGTACCGCTTCATAAACCCAAGTACCGTGCCCAGAAGCTTCGCCAAAATGATCTGTCCAGGTATCGCAATGCGCGTCAAAATGAATGAGCGCCAATGGTGCGTCATATTGAGTCCGCAAGGCGCGCAAAACGGGCAAAGTAATCGAATGATCACCGCCCAAAATAATGTTGTGGCGTGGTGTGACTTTATTTAACGATTTTGAATACTGCATCAATTGTGCTTGTACCGCCGTGCGCATCGCCACCAAATCAGTATGCGGAAAACGTAAATCGCCATCGTCACAGGCAAAACCTGCGGGAGCGACATCAAAATATGGATGAATCGCATCGCACAAGGCATGACTGGCTAAACGTATCGCACGCGGCGCCAAACGCGCACCGCTACGGTAAGTCGTCGCGCCATCGTAGGCAATTCCCAAAATTCGGAATACGGCTTTGGAGACTGGCGTTGAAGGCGCTAAAGTTGATGGCACTAAATTGGCAAAACCGTTCACCCCCGCTTGATTTAAAAACGCAAAGCCATACGGTGCATCTTCGTTGGACTCTTTGGGATTAAACGTTTGAGTCATCGGGATTGCTTTATTGATCCGCCGCGTGGTAAGAGCTGCGTACCAGTGGCCCGCATTGGGCTTTGGTAAAACCCATGCTCATACTTAATGCTTGCCACTGTTCAAATTTTTCAGGCGTGATGTAGGCCCGTACGGGCAAGTGCGAATTTGACGGTGCTAAGTATTGCCCTATCGTGACGCGATCGATTTGATGGGCGCGCATATCACTCAACACCGCTTTGATTTCATCATCTTGCTCGCCCAAACCCAACATGATGCCAGACTTGGTAGGTATATTGGGCAGATGTTGTTTAAACATTTGTAACAATTTAAGGGAATGCGCATAGTCTGCACCCGGACGCACTTCTTTATACAAACGCGGCACAGTTTCTAAATTGTGGTTCATCACATCGGGTGCTTGCGCGATCAAAATATCTAAAGCACGTTCTAAGCGACCGCGAAAATCGGGCACTAATACTTCGATTTGTGTGCTGGGTGATTGCTCTCGAATCGCGCGAATACACGCGGCAAAATGCGCCGCACCGCCGTCTTCTAAATCATCGCGATCAACGCTGGTGATGACCACGTAATTCAGCTTTAACTGCGCGACTGTGGTGGCTAAATTTTGCGGTTCTGCAATATCCAAAGGGTCGGGACGTCCGTGACCCACATCGCAAAATGGACAGCGGCGCGTGCACTTGTCACCCATGATCATAAAAGTCGCCGTACCCATGCCAAAACATTCACCAATGTTGGGACACGCGGCCTCTTCGCACACGGTATATAAACGGTTGGCACGCAAAATATCTTTGATTTCGGTAAAACGTGAATTTGCCTTGGGCAATTTAACGCGTATCCAATCGGGTTTTTTCAACACGTCTTGCGGCGCGATCGGAATAATTTTGATGGGAATGCGCGCAGTCTTGGCCGCCCCTTTTTGTTTTTGTGTGGCGTCATAAGTTTTTGCGTCATGAGTTTTTGCGTCATGGGCTGTCGGCGTGATGACTGCCGCTGCTGCTCCTGCTGCATCGTTCGTCGCTACCACTTGGTTAAGGTCGAGTTCTTGATTCATTAAGTTCTTGATTCATTATTGGGTGACAAAAAAGGAAGTCTTTATGGTGTTATCGCGATGCGACTTTGATCGTTCTCGCCTGGGATTTATCGTGCCACGCGTGTTGAACTGCCTGCGCGTAAGCGTGCGCAATTTCGTTTACCGATGCGGCAAGCGATGATTCGGGGCGCATTGTATCCATATCAACCACCGTCAAATCCCTCATGCCACAGGGATTGATCAAGGAAAAAGGCGTCAAGTCCATCGCGATATTGAGTGCAACACCGTGATAGCAACAACCGCGCGTCACTTTTAATCCCAGTGCGGCGATTTTCGCGCCAGCATATTTTGGCGCACCCGTGTTGTGTTTCGCCAACTGATTGTGCTCCTCGGCGATATACACCCCTGGTGCTCCGGCGCGGCGCACTGATCTGATCTGATAGCGTGCTAAAAATTCGATCGTGACGGCCTCTAGCGTATGCACCCAATCACGCACAAAAACAGCGCCGCGCCGCAAATCAAGCAAGGTGTAAACCACTACTTGCCCGGGACCGTGATAAGTCACTTCGCCCCCTCGATCAACTTGCACCAGCGCAATCTCGTCGCGCGTTGACAGTACATGCGAGCGGTCAGCGGCCAAACCCAAAGTGAACACCGGCGGATGCATGACTTGCCAAAATTCATCAGGAGTTGCGGCGTCACGCGCCGCAGTAAATTGCTTCATCGCGGCGAAAACTTCTGCGTAATCAGCCATGCCTAAAAATTTCAAAATCGAGCGCGGCGGTGTCGATTCAGAAACCTGAGATGGATGAGAAGAAAACGACATGAACAAAAGCTGAAGATTAAAAATGTAAAGTC
>JAVKMA010000024.1:0-2590 GCA_031538685.1 Burkholderiaceae bacterium
CTGAGTTACGCAGAAAACGAGGTTCAAAAAAACTATGGCCCGGGCAGTACTTTTTTTGGTCAAAGTATCAAGACAATCAACATTTTCATCAAACAAAGAACACAACTTTTACCGATTAACACCGTATGGCGTTACACCATCACGCCAGATGTCGACGCGATTTTAAAAGTCGGCGTTATCGCCATGAATAATGATTTTAATTTTTCAATTAGTTCAAATTCAGAAGCCACAAAATCTGATCATCATTTTGCCATCGAACCAAGCATGGGTTTGGCAAGTGAAGTCCGCATCAATGCATTCTTTAGTGCCATTTTTGGCGCCAACTATATTCCCAGTTATAGCTACAGCTACTACAACGGTGGATTGCCCGCTCAACTGACTTATCAACTCAAAAATAGCTATCTATACGTCGGTACGCGCTTGTTGTTTTAATAAAAAAATTTTTGATGACCTTACCAATGTTTTCATCTTATGTCATTCGAGTTTTATTGACGACGCTCGCCGTGACGGCGGTGAGTACTGCCCTAATGAGTCCGACTCACGCCCAAACGCTTGCGCAAAAAAATGTGTTTGAACAAGCACAAAAGGCTTATCAAGATAAAGATTACGCTAGCGCATTCAGCGCGTTTGTTCGTTTAAGTGAACAAGGAATTCTAGAAGCACAAATCATGCAAAGCGTGATGTACAGTAAAGGTGAAGGCGTTGCGCTTGATCAAAAACTGGCCACCGAATTGCTCATAAAACCCGCCAAAGCGGGGCAAGCAGAAGCACAAAACGCATTGGCTTTCGCTTATTTAATGGGTGAAGGTATCGCGCAAAATAAAGTCGAAGCCGCGGTCTGGTTTGAAAAAGCCGCTACCCAAGGACAAGTGGTCGCACAAGCAAAACTCGCGCAAATGTACCAAGAGGGTGATGGCGTGAGCGTCGACAAAAAAAAGGCCCTAAGCTGGTACACGCTATCAGCCCAGCAAGGTTTCGCCCCCGCGCAATGGAATTTGGGCAATATGCACCGCCAAGGTGACGGCACGTCTAAAAATCCACAAGAAGCGATCAAGTGGTTAAAGCAATCCGCCCACCAAGGTTTGCCTGGCGCACAATTTGCGCTGGCGACAATGCTGGAACTCGGAGAAGGACAAGCGCCCGATTTCAAAGCGGCACGCGCGTGGTATCAAAAAGCGGCTGATCAAGGTTTTTTGGATGCTAAAGTGAATTTGGCAATACTTGATTTAACCGGTAAAGAAGGTGCAACAATCAAGGACAAAGCTGATCGAAAAAATATTACGCAGGCTTTAGTTTTGCTGCGTGAAGCCGCCGATCAAGGATTGGCGCGGGCGCAATTGATATTGGGCAATATGTATCGTGATGGTGACGGTGTGGCAAGTGACCGACAAACCGCTATCGCTTGGTATCAAAAGGCGGCGGATCAAGGCGTCGCGCAAGCACAATTTTATTTAGCCTTGCAATATCAGTTCGCCCCTGCAGGTCAGAAAGATATTCAAAAAGCGCTGGCACTTTATCAAAAAGCAGCCGCGCAAGCTTATGCTCAAGCCGAATTTTTATTAGGTTCTTTGTACCAGAGCAACGAGATTGGCGCACCCAATATGACGCAGGCGCTGGCTTGGTATCAAAAAGCATCAGCACACCATTCATCTGACTCGTCGAGAATTTTGGGTGAAATTTACGATGTGGGCAAAGGTGTTCCCATCAACAAAGTCGAAGCCAAGAAATGGTTTTTAATTGCCGCTGAACAAGGCGACGCGTCAGCGCAATTTCGTTTGGCACAAATGTATGAAAACGGTGACGGGATTGCGCTCAATAAAAAACATGCCGTGATTTTGTATAAAGCTGCGGCGGAACAAAATCACGCCGAAGCACAATTTAATCTGGCGTGGATGTATGCACATGGTGAAGGTCGTGATGATGGTAAAGCTGATCTCCCAGCAGCGGCGCGCTGGTATCAGGTTTTAGCCGATCAAGATCCGCCGGTCAATCAAACGCAGCAAGACACCTTATTCCACAGCTCGAAAAATTTTTTGGGCTTGATGTATTTAAATGGCGAAGGTGTTACCAAAGACTACGCTAAAGCGCGCGCACTGTTTGAAAAAGCTGCCGAGCGCGAATTTATGGACGCACAATTTAACTTGGCCCAGATCTACGAATTGGGATTGGGCGTTGATAAGGATGTCACCAAAGCAGCGCAGTACTATCAAAGGGCGGTCAGAAACGGACATTCACAATCCTATCTGAATTTGGGAAACTTATACGCGCATGGAAATGGCGTCAAAAAAGACACCCAATTGGCGCGCCGTCTGTATCTCAAAGCCCTGGAGCAAAACGTCACGGGCGCAACAGAGGCCCTACAAAAGCTCACTCAGTAGATCGCTTTTAAAATCACTCTTATAAAGTCGAGCACGCGCGCGCCAATTCTGTAATTCGCTTCCAATCAGCGGTTTCAAGCGCCGATTTTGGCGTCAACCACGAACCACCCACCACCGCAACATTTGGCAAACGTAAAAACTCCGGCGCGGTGTTGATGTCGATTCCACCAGTTGGACAGAAACGTACATTAGGCAATACTGCGGCTAAAGCA
>JAVKMA010000025.1:0-7915 GCA_031538685.1 Burkholderiaceae bacterium
ACTTTGGGTTTGGCACAACTGGTTTTCTTTTTGGCCTTGCAATTAAAGTTTACCGGTGGCGAAGACGGACTGCAGGGAATTCCGCGCGGTTATTTGTTTGGCGTGTTTGATTTGTCAGAAAATTTGACAATGTATTACTTTGTGCTGTGCGTATTTTTAGGTGGCTATGCCTTGATTCACCGCATCATTCATTCGCCTTTCGGTCGCGTGCTCAAAGCGATTCGTGAAAACGAAGCCCGCGCTATTTCTTTAGGGTTTGACGCCGCGCGCTACAAATTATTAGCGTTTATTTTGTCCGCCGCATTGGCGGGTTTAGCGGGCTCAACCAAAGCCTTGGTCTTTCAATTGGTGTCGCTGACCGATGTGCATTGGCACATGTCAGGAGAAGTGGTTCTGATGACGCTATTGGGTGGTTTGGGAACCCTGTTGGGGCCGATTGTTGGCGCGGGCGTGATTGTCGGTTTGGAAAATTTATTGGCCGACAAAGTGGGTTCGTGGGTCACTGTGATCATGGGGGTAATTTTTATCTTGTGTGTTTTGTTATTCCGCCGTGGCGTTGTGGGCGAAATCAGTCGTTGGGTCAGTGAGCGAAAGCCCCGTTAATCGGAACGGCGAATCTACCCACAGACATCGATATCTTGCCTTGCTAATGGAGCGCTTTAAGGAGAGCACGAATGAATTCTCAAATCAGTTCTAAAAATAATCCGTATTTGCAAGGTTTGGATAAAAATTTGGCCAACTTTGTGGCTCTGTCACCCTTAAGTTTTATTCAGCGCGCCGCACAAATTTTCCCCGAGCATTGCGCCTTAATTTATGGCCCGCATCGCCAAACCTGGCGCCAGACTTATACGCGCTCACGCCGCTTGGCCAGCGCTTTGCAGCAAAAAGGTATTGGTGTCGGTGACACCGTGGCGGTCATGTTGCCCAATGTTCCGGCGATGTTTGAATGTCATTTTGGGGTCCCCATGAGTGGCGCGGTATTGAATACTTTGAATACGCGTTTAGATGGAGCCAGTATTGCTTTTATGTTGAACCACTCCGGTGCGCGGGTGTTGTTGACCGATCCTGAATTTGCCGCGACGATTGAAAAAGCACTGGCAATTTTGGGGGACTCTGCGCCTTTGGTCATCGAAGTGGAAGACGACACCGCGCCAGCTAATAAAACCTTGGGAACGATTACGTACGAAGATTTTTTAGCGCAAGGTGATCCGAATTTTGCCTGGTCTTTACCCCATGATGAATGGGATGCGATTGCCCTGAATTACACCTCGGGAACGACCGGCGATCCCAAAGGTGTGGTGGTGCATCATCGCGGCGCGTATTTAAACGCGGTCAGTAATGCGATATCGTGGAGCTTGCCAATTCATCCGGTGTATTTATGGACTTTGCCCATGTTCCATTGCAACGGTTGGTGTTTTCCTTGGACGATGGCGCTGAATGCGGGAACCAGCGTGTGCTTCCGTCGCGTTGATCCAGCCGAAGTGTTTCCGTTAATTCGCGAGCATCAAGTCACGCATATGTGTGGCGCGCCGATTGTGTACAGCTTGTTAATCAACGCGCCCCCAGAAATTCGTCAGGGAATCAAACATACGGTACAAGGCTTTATCGCCGGCGCTGCGCCCGCGCCGGCCGTGATTGAAGGCTGCGAAGCTATCGGCATCAATTTAACTCACGTCTATGGTTTGACCGAGGTTTATGGCCCAGCGGCGCTGTGCGTCAAACAAGAACATTGGCGCGATTTGTCGCGCGAAGAGCGTGCACGTTTGAATGGTCGTCAAGGCGTTAGTTATCCCTTGCAAGAAGCCGTGATGGTTTTGAACCCTGATACGCTTGAACCCGTGCCGATGGACGGTACTACCATAGGCGAGATTTTTTTTCGCGGCAATGTTGTGATGAAAGGTTATTTAAAAAATCCGACGGCAACGGCCGCAAGCTTTGCTGGTGGCTGGTTCCATACGGGAGATTTGGCAGTGTGTTATCCCGATGGTTATATCAAAATTAAAGATCGCAGCAAAGACATCATTATTTCGGGCGGTGAAAATGTCTCGTCGATTGAAGTTGAAGATGCGCTACACAGTCATCCTGCGGTTTTGTCGGCCGCGGTGGTGGCAATGCCTGACGAAAAATGGGGTGAAGTGCCGTGCGCCTTTGTTGAACTCAAACCCGGCGCAATGGTCAGCGCAGAAGAAATCATGCAGTATTGCAAAACCGTGCTGGCAGGATTTAAAACCCCTAAGCGCGTGGTCTTTGGTGTGTTGCCAAAAACCGCGACGGGTAAGATTCAAAAATTCGTTTTGCGTGATCACGCAAAATCTACTGACGCGATTCAATAACGACTATGCAATAAGGACTATGACTTTTATTTTAGAAACTCGTCAACTGAGCAAAGAATTTTTAGGTTTTTCGGCCGTCAAAAATGTCGATCTGAAAGTCACCGAAGGATCGATTCACGCTTTGATCGGGCCCAATGGCGCGGGCAAAACAACGGTCTTTAATTTGTTGACAGGTGTACATCAATCCAGCGCCGGCAGCATTTGGTTTAAAGGTCAAGAAATCACGCGTTTGAATCAAGTACAAACCGCGCGTTTAGGCATGGTGCGCTCGTTTCAAATTTCAGCCACTTTTCCACATTTAACGGTCATCGACAATGTGCGCGTGGCGCTACAACGCCACCGCAAAGATTCATTTTATTTTTGGCGTGCCGAAAAATGTTTAGACAGTGTGAATGAGCGGGCGATGGATTTGCTCAAGGAAGTTGATTTGCAAGACGTTGCCCACACGCTCACCGTCGAGTTACCTTACGGACGTAAGCGCGCGCTGGAAATTGCGACGACTTTGGCGCTGGACCCGCAATTGATGTTGCTGGATGAACCCACCCAGGGAATGGGGCACGAAGACATCGCGCGCGTGGTCGAACTGATTCGTAAAGTGGCACGCCAACGCACTGTCGTGATGGTTGAACATAATTTGTCGGTGGTGGAAAGTTTGTGCGATCAGATTACGGTATTGCAAGCGGGGCAAATTTTGTCAGAAGGCGATTACGCCACGGTGTCGCAGGACCCGCGCGTATTAAGCGCTTACCTTGGCGTTGATATTGCTCAAGAGGTTTTGAATGTCAACGCAACAACGGAGGCCCACGCATGAGCGCTTATTTAACCGTCAAAGATTTGCACGCCTATTACGGTGAATCGCACATTTTGCATGGCCTGAGTTTTTCGGTCAACGAAGGCGAACTGGTGACTTTATTGGGACGCAACGGCGCTGGACGCAGCACGACATTAAAAGCGATAGTCGGTTTGACTGGACGCAAAACCGGTCAGATTCAATTGCAAGGTCGTGACATTATTGATGACGCACCGCATGTGATCGCGCGTTTGGGCGTGGGTTATTGTCCGGAAGAGCGCGGGATTTTTGCAGGTCTAAGCGCAGAGGAAAATTTATTGTTACCGCCTTTGATTAAATACAAAGGAGCAGGTGCCGCGCAGCCGCCAATGAGTTTGGATGAAATCTATGAATTATTCCCCAATCTTTACGAACGTCGACACAGTCCAGGAATGCGCTTGTCGGGCGGCGAACAGCAAATGCTGGCGATGGCGCGAATTTTGCGTACCGGCGCGCGTTTATTGTTATTGGATGAAATCACCGAAGGCTTGGCGCCTGTGATCGTCAAAAAAATTGCACAAGTGATGATCTTGCTGAAAAAGCGCGGTTATACGATCGTGTTGGTTGAGCAGAACTTTCGTTTTGCTGCGCCTTTAGCTGATCGACATTTTGTGTTGGAGCATGGGCAAATCGTGATGACGATTGAACAATCGGAGTTGGCGGCACAAACCTCAACCCTACATCAGTTGCTCGGGGTATAGATTTAGTGATTTTTAATGCGACACGTCATTTTTTGTGTGAATTTTTGTGTATGAGTTGTTTTTGTGTGTGGTTTTTTTGTAGTTGTGGGATCAGGTCATTTTTTAAAGCGGTATTTTTTGATGATGTTAAACAAGGAGAATGTATGAAAAATATGATTAAACGTTTACTCGTTCCGATATGCGCCCTCACCATTGGTATGAGTGCCCAAGCTCAAGTCAGCAATGGCGTAATCAAGATTGGTGTGTTGACAGATTTATCGGGTTTGTATTCTGATTTAGCTGGTCAAGGCACTATTGTCGCCACGCAAATGGCGATTGATGATTTCATCAAACAAGAAAAACCAAAATTCAAAATTGAAATCGTCTCAGCAGATCATCAAAACAAAGCAGACATCGCGGCCAACAAAGCGCGAGAATGGTTTGAAAAAGATCAGGTCAATGTGGTTTCAGAATTAGTCACCACCTCAACGGCCTTAGCCGTACAAAAAATCGCTAAAGAGAAAAACAAAATCGCCTTGATTTCAGGCGCAGGTTCAACCTTGATCACTAACGAAAACTGTAATGATGTGTCAGTGCATTGGACTTACGATACTTACGCAGTATCTAAAGGTACAGCGGGCGCAGTGACCAAACAAGGTGGTAAAAAATGGTTCTTTCTAACCGCGGATTACGCCTTTGGTCATTCTTTGGAAAAAGACGCAAGCGAGGTGGTTAAAGCTAACGGTGGCGAAGTCGTCGGTTCTGTGCGTCATCCTTTCCCCGGCACTGATTTTTCATCGTTTTTGTTAAAAGCACAAAGCTCAGGCGCGCAAGTAATTGGTTTGGCAAACGCCGGTGGCGATACGATTAACTCGATCAAACAAGCGGCTGAATTTGGCATTACCGAAAAACAATCCTTGGCGGGTTTATTGATGTTTATTTCAGACGTGAATTCTTTGGGTTTGAAAACAACGCAAAACATGTATTTGACCGAAGGTTTTTATTGGGATTTGAACGATGCGACGCGTGCATGGTCAAAACGTTTTTTCGAACGGCATAAAAGAATGCCCACCATGGTGCAAGCGGGCCAGTACTCGTCAATACTGCATTACTTAAACGCAGTCAAAGCGATTAATAGCGATGACACAGCAAAAGTGATGACACAAATGAAGAAAACGCCGGTCAACGATTTCTTTGCTAAAAACGGCAAAATTCGTGACGATGGCCGTATGGTTCACGATATGTATTTGCTGCAAGTTAAAAAACCGGCAGAATCAAAAGCCCCTTGGGATTATTACAACGTCCGCGCGACGATCCCTGCGGATACCGCCTTTCAACCTTTGTCGGCATCAAAATGTCCTTTGATTAAAAAGTCATAAAAAGGACGGCTCATTTGTCAATCATGTGCGCGCTTGAATTATTTTAATCGCGCACATGAGTTTTTGAAACATGAGTTTTTTAGAACAGAATTAACACAAACGTCTTATCTCTGCACCTTGTCATACGCGATCAAAATTTGTGTGTGCATTTGGCTGCCTTCCATATTGGGCCCCAGCGTATTGAGACCAAAAAAACGCTCGTTGCCCACACTTTGACCGCTCAGTAATTTTTGCGCTTGCGCGAATGTGGGCGCGCCGTAAATCAATTGCACCTTATCGATAAAGTCATCGGGTGTTTCCATTTCGTCTTCCAATTGCACAATGTTGGCGATACAACGATAGACGCGTGCGCGCTCTTCGGCCATTTGACCAAACTGACGAATCCAAGAACACGCGTCCAAAATAACCTCGTGATCTTTGAGCGCAATACCCAGCAAAGCTTTGATCTCACCCACGCGCATCGTCGCCCAAATGGTGTTGGGGTCAGCGGCCAGACCGATCAGTGTGGTCAGTGGCAACTCGTCGGCCAAGTCGAGTTCCAGAAAAGTGTCTAATAACTCGCGACACGCCGTGACGCTTAAATTGGGGAGGTCCAGCAGGGCGGGACGGACTAAATTTCCCACGCTATTGTTTTGCCATTGCAATTCCTCAATGGGATAAATCTCTGATATGCCTGGCACCAAAATTCGGCAGGTGTAAACGCCCAAATGTTCAAAATCAGCGACATAGATTTCGCCGGCGCCCGCGTCACTGTGGCAGGCGTGCATTGTGTTCACGCACCAGTCGTAATCCTGTTGCGTGGTGTGAGAAAAATTCCAATCGACAAATTCGTAATCTGGCGTATTGCGCAAAAAATCCCAACTGATCACGCCGCTGGAATCCACAAAATGAATTTCTAAATTTTGCGCGTCAGCAATTTCGGTCATATCAAATCCGGGTTCGGCAAAACCGGTTAGCGCGTCAATCGCTCGACCTTGCAAAAGCTCGGTCAGTGCGCGTTCTAGCGCGACTTCAAAACGCGGATGTGCGCCAAAGCTGGCGAAGCAGCCTTGATCTTTGGGATTTAACAGCGTCACGCACATGACGGGATATTGACCGCCCAAAGACGCATCTTTCACCAAAATGCCATAGCCTGCGGCGCGCAAACCGTCTATCCCTGCTTGAATCTGTGGATAGCGTGCCAGTACAGTCGGTGGCACGTCGGGCAAACACAGACCGTCTTTGATGATGTGAAATTTAATGTAACGTTCAAAAATTTCAGATAGTGCTTGTGTGCGCGCTTCGATTTTGGTGTTGCCCGCTGACATGCCATTGCTGACATATAAATTGCCGATCAGGTTGACGGGAAAATAAACCGTCGCGTTATCGCGCACACGCTGATAAGGAATGGCGCAAATGCCGCGCGCAGTAGCGCCTGACTTCAAATCAACTAAGTGACTTGCCAATACCGCTCCATCGAGGTTATCAGGATTATCGGGGTTATAAAATTTTTGTAACTCGGGTGTCAAAATATCTTTTGGCCATTGATCTGTTTTGTCGGACAGTGGAAACCACTTTTCATTGGGGTAGTGGACAAATTCCTTGGCGGCATTTTTTGCCCCTAAATAAAAATGAGTCCAAAAATAATGGGTTCCCAAACGTTCAAAATACTCGCCCAAGGCGGATGCGCGTGCTGCCAATTGACTGGCGCCTTTGCCATTGCTAAACAAGCGTGGACAATCGCGATCGCTGATATGTACCGACCAAATGCCCTTGACGTCGTTTAACCATGATCGTTCTTCGATGTGAAAACCCAGCGCGAGTAATTGCGCGCTCAACACGCGGATAGAGGTTTCTAAAGAGGCGTCTTTGCTGGTGATAAAGGTTTCGTTGGACATATTGTTGTGATAGAAATAAGGACGTCAAAAAGTGCGTGATTGCGGTGTCTAATCGCAGTGTCTGATAGCAGTATCAAAGACGGTAAAGTCAAGCGAATGCGTGGCACTGTTCGCCATTTAGCTAAACCAAACAAACGGGGAAGTTTATCGCCAAGGACGATAATTTTTGCTGTATCTGTAAAATTAGCGAGTTATAATTTTAAGTAGACGCTCAACATGAAAAAATCATCACTATGTTTACAAGCAGGCAAATAGGCAAGCAAAATCCCCTAATGACGCGCGCGCGTAGGGCGCAAACAAATAGACCAAGCTCACCCAGATTTTCAAGCGTCGTGCGGTTTTTTATCGCCAGCGTTTTGGTGGGGTTAGTGGCGGCCTGTGGCGACGGGATTATTCCTCCTAAAGCGGCGGGTGATGAAAACAATGTAAACGGCGGTGTTCCGACCTTGGCTTCCCCTCCGACCATTACTGGCGCGGCGGCTCAAGCCAATGGTACGGTGGTGGTTAGTGGTACGTCCGCCAATAACGCCAATATAAAAATTACTTGGCCAGATAACAGCACCACTTTATTGGTGGCCAGTGGTATCGGGAGCTGGAGCGCAAACTCAAGCAACACCTATGCTGCCGGCACGGTGGTCAAAGCCAACACCTACAACAACTCCAGCAGCAGTGCCTTGGTGTCAGCCACCATTACCGCGTATACCCCCACTCCCACCGACACTCCTCCGATCATTACTGGCGCGGCGGCTCAAGCCAATGGTACGGTGGTGGTTAGTGGTACGTCCGCCAATAACGCCAATATAAAAATTACTTGGCC
>JAVKMA010000026.1:0-1761 GCA_031538685.1 Burkholderiaceae bacterium
AGTGCTTTTTTTGACCAAGGAATTGCATCGGATCGCGCCCCATAAAACTCAAGCCGAGTAAGATTTCGATGATGTTTTTTAATTCGCAAAAAGCCTTTCAAATAATGTCCCCACAACATCGCAAAAAATAATGTCGCAACACTTAGGATGATTTTGTTTTCTGGAAATTGCACCAAGCCCGCATACATAAAATACCACCAAAAATAAGCAGTAACCAAAGGAATCGTGAACAGCGCACTACGCTCGTAGGCGGGCCGAAATAGATTGTTAAAAGATTTATTTTGTGATTTCATGGCCTTCTTTTTTGATGCGCTCTTTTAGAGAATCGCGTTGTTTTGGACTTAAACTGTTACCGGCGAGTTCCAACTGACGAACAAGAGACATACGCTCAATAGCTGGATTGGTCGCTGGTAAAGGGTTAAACAATAGTTGCGCCCGCAGGCGCGGGATTAAGAAACATTTGAGCAAACCTCCGCCGTTGACTTGGTAGGTATGAATGCTGTAGCCTTTCACTAGCGGTTGCGCCCAATCAGATTCAATTAAAGCGCGTTGCAAGTGAGTGGGTGCAAGCGAATCCCAGTTCTCGCCTAATTCAAGGAATCTGCTTGAGAATTGTTGGCAATAGTCCCGAAAACTATTGGGGGTTGTGATGAGTAAGCCCTCTTCCACAAAATGGTAGTAGGCGCCACTGCAATTAAATTTCAAGCTACCCTTCGCGATTCCTTCTTGTAAAAACGCCAAAAAATTCTTGGCCATCATCTGTGCGCGTTCGGTCTTGGGACTTGATTTGACTAAAGCCTGCTGCTCAGGTGTGAGTGTTTGTTCAATTCGCATCGGAGCGGTGATTTCTTTTGGCGAATCCGAACCTTCAGGGTAGTGAATTGGTCGCGTTTCCTCGAGAGTCATACTATCGGTCACAGGTGTTACGGCCATGTCTCTGTTGTCCAAGAACTCGTTTGAGGCGCTTTTTGCGGGTTCGACCAAGGAGGCGATGTTGCCGCCATTAATGGCAGCAAACAGCGCATCTACACTAAGCTCATTGTTCGAAGTGTTCTCATTTGTCGAAGGTGTTTCTAGTGCTGCTAACTGATTGGTTTCTGTGATCGCCGCCACTACTGCTACTGCGGGTGATATCGGTTCGGAAGCAATCGCTGGACCTTTAGACGCGCTGGAGAGTTTGCTCGTTACCACCATCTGCCCATTCATCTGCGGTGGATACAAAGCTGGGTCTGGGTATAGATTTTTCAGCGGAAATCGCAAAAAAGTTTGCCCATCTTGACTTATCCATGAGCTCGTTAACTCCACTCTCGCGTACCAAATTGCACCTAAGGTTTCAGGGTTCGTCACGACTGCACCAAAACTTTGCCAAACATCAAAAAAACGCTGATCATCTACAGGCAAACCTGCTTTGCCTTGGATGATTTCGTTGTTCTGCAAATACTCACGTACTGCACCAGCTACGCGAACACAATAAAACCAAACCTCGCCTTGATGGACAAAGCCCGCCGCGCCTGCGCGATTCAGCGGTAATTCATGACCTTCGGTGAGTAGACGTCGTAGTCCCTCCATGAGTCGTTCAATGAGAGGCACCGATTTCGCCGTCGCAAATCGGGTGCGAGACCCCTTCGACAAGTTCTGGCGTACTGATTCACGATCTGCCTCTTTAACCAATTGAGCCAATAATCCTTCTGTTTTATTACCCGCCAAATAGTCAAACATTTCGCTGACAACGCTGGGACATTCAGATAACCAATTGAAAGC
>JAVKMA010000027.1:0-4865 GCA_031538685.1 Burkholderiaceae bacterium
GATGAGAGAACACCCACCACAATCAGCACATAAAACAGCGCAAAACCTGAAGATTTTTTTGTGTTCTGCATTGCGCATTCGATAACCGGCATTTTTCCTTGCAAGGTCCAATCATCCCAAACTTTGCTGGGCGTTGATGGGATTGACGCTATACCAACTTGTTTTAGAGATTCGGATTGAAAATAAAAAACCACCGAGCACGCTTAGCAAATCAACTGATTGATTGATTGATTGATTGATTGACTGTTCGGTCCGCTAAGTGGTCATACGACAACAAGTTTTAGATTTATTTTTAAAACTGATACCTTTATAGATTCAATGCAATTACATCCGAATTCTTATCTAGCAAGGTTTTAATCCGCGCACTTTCCTCTAATACTTTAGCGGCATAGCCGTTGTCAGTGCTTTGATTAATGCTACCAACATATTTTTTGAGTGCTAACTCAACACTTCCTTGCTCTTTTAAATACTGTCGCAAAACTTGCGTACCTATTTTGACGTTTTCCAATGGCAATAATAAATCATCATCGGAAGAATACGCGCGCAGTTTTTCAGGATGCGCCGAAGGAAGTACCTGCATCAAACCTTTAGCCCCGACTTTACTCTCTGCATAAGGGTTAAATCCTGATTCAATCGAAATCACGGCAAGAACCAAATGCGGATCAAGGTGGTTTTTCGCGGCTGATACATAAGCTTCTTGAATGATCGCGCGAATCAAGGTGCGGGAAATCCGATAACGCCGACCATACCAGTTGGTCAGTACTGATTGTTCTTGCAACTGGGCAGGTGTCACAGCGCCGGACGAAATCATCTCAAAACGATCCGCCACAAAAGAGAGCATTTTGCTGGCTGACAATCCCGAAGTATCTGATGAGCCAGTCCCCGCACTAAGCTCCGAACTTTGATGATTTGCCTCAAACGACATCTTCACCGAAGACTGCTTAGCCCAGACGAACAGGCCGGACAGCAACACGGCGGCAATTACACCCGCAGTCATTAACACACGCAGGCGTGCCATATTTTTAGTCACCCCCGCTGCTTCCGATGCTTGCGGGATCCGAATTGAGGTCAAAGGCGTGGGCATCAATTTCTGAGCGTTGGCCGCTTTACGAACTGAGTTGACGTATGAATAAATCTTCATGATGTTCTCGCGTTAATAAATCATTGAAAGAACGCAAAACAATCTTCTGTTTGTATCTCACGTCAGGACATGAATAAAACAAAAAGAAGACTCAAATGCAAAGAATCGAACTTCTTGCTTCAAACCCCAATACCGAAAAAACTGATCGAAGGACACTGAAGCGGGCGGATTCTATAAAGCTTGTTTATGTATTGCAATTATATAAAAACCATATAACGCGATAAATAAGCATATAAAGATGATTTTTTAGTCGTTCTCTAGAAAAAATTCATTTAAAACTATCAAATATAGGGAAGTTATTGTTATTACGCAAAATTACAATCTTAATTTTGCGTAATAACAATAAAATTAGCTTTATTCCACAGCGCCCCTGTTTAAAGCTTCCTGGCGAGATAATGCACGTTGTTCATCGTTTTGTTCGATGATGCTCGGACTAATAAAAGTTGGCCATCCCGCCAAGTGCATATCGACAATATCACCCAAAGCACGGATCCATTCCGTATTTAAATTCAGACAAGGAATGTAATGACAGGATTTTCCACCCAACGCGACAAACAATTCAGCATTTTCTTTAGCAATCTCCTCAAGAGTTTCTAAACAATCTGCAACAAAACCAGGACAAACGACATCCACACGTTCGAGGCCTTGAGTTGCTAAATCAGTCAGAATTTCGCTGGTGTAGGGCTGTAACCATTGCGCCCGCCCAAAACGGGACTGGAACGTTACCTGAATCATCTCAGATGGACAATCGAGCGCCTGAGTCAATAAACGCGCGGTTTTATAGCACTCACAATGGTAGGGGTCCCCTTTGTCTAAGTTTGCGCGCGGAATCCCATGGAACGACAATAACAGCTTGTCACCACGCCCATTAGCTTCCCAATACGTAGTAATCTGTTGCGCCAAAGCTTCGATGTAAGCGCCATGATCGTGGTAATGCTTAACAAAACGAAGCTCTGGAATATCACGCTGTTTTTGAAAGTAGCGCGTCACTTCATCAAATACCGACGCCGTGGTGGTCGCGGAATATTGTGGATACGCCGGCAAAATCACTAAGCGCCCTAAGCCACCGCCTTCGCGCAGCTGATCTAAGGTCTTAGTAATTGAGGGTGAACCATAACGCATCGCGGTAGCTACGGTGACGTCGTGATGGCGGTCGCGCATTTCACGCTCAAGCGCACGTCCTTGCGCGATCGAGGTCAACACTAATGGCGAACCATTTTCTAACCAAATTTGTTGATATTTATGTGCGGTTCTACCCGAACGAAACGGCAAAATCACCAATCGCAACAGTAACTGCCAAATGACGCGCGGGATCTCGACCACTCGACCATCGCTTAAAAATTCTGCTAAATAGCGACGTACTGCGCGTCGTTTTGGGGCACTGGGACTGCCTAAAATAACCCATAAAATTGCCGTACGAACTGCTTGACCATGGGCAAATGACACACTTTTTTTATTTGTAGTTTTCAAAGCTAATCCTATTCAAAATACATTCACACTGCACAACAGTTTTCACCAAATTATTTATTTACTCATTGACGATTTATTTCATTCATTATCGCAAATTAAAAACTGCGCTAACTGGCACGCGGACGCAAATGCGCCAACCAATGCCCCTCGGCCCACTTAAACAAACCCACTAATACAAAAGTCGCTAGCAAATACATAATCCCCACGGTAATAAACGCCTCAAAGGGTAAGTAGTAATCCGAATAGATTTGCCGCGCAGCGCCAGTTAATTCCAAAATATTCGGTACGACGCTCGCCAAAGATGTTCCTTGCAACATCATAATCACTTCATTGCTGTAAGCGGGTAAAACGCGCCGGATTGCTGAGGGCAAAATAATTCGTGTATTAACCTGAAAACGCGTCATTCCCATCGCCATCGCCGCTTCGATTTCACCCTTTGGCGTATCACGTAAAGTGCCGGCTAATAATTCAATCGTATAACCACAGGTATTTAAAGTCAGTGAGAAGGCGACACAAAAGAAAGCGTCTTTAAAGTAAACCCAAGGCCACACCGTATCCCAACGTGTCTGAATCCAATCGAGCTGCGCCACGCCATAATAGATTAAATAAAGTTGAATCAAAATCGGCGTGCCGCGCATTACATAGGTATAAAACCAAATCGGTCCGCGTATCCATGGGCTGCGCGCATTACGCAAAATCGCTAAAGGAATCGCCAAAGATCCACCGATCACGATGCACAGCAACAATAATTGAATCGTCGTCAACACGCCTCCCAAATACAGTTGAACGACTGGTAGCGTGGTAAAAATCTCGAAGTTCATAATGAGATCTCCCGCGCGACATCGAGCGATAAACGTTGATTCAAGGCACGTAAAGCCCATAAAGACAGCGTCGTCACCAGCAAATAAATCGCGGCAGTGAACAAAAAGAAAATTAACGAAGAATTCACGATTTCTGATCGCGTTGCTGCGCCGACCTGTTTGGCAATATAGGTCATATCGTGCAAACCGATCACCGAAACCAAAGCGGTGGATTTAATCAACACCAACCAGTTATTGGTAAATCCAGGCAAAGCCAAACGCAACATTTGCGGCAAAGTAATGCGCCGGAACACCATCCATGGCGTTAACCCATAGGCGTAACCGGCTTCGATTTGACCACGAGAAATCGCCATGATGGCGCCGCGAAAGGTCTCGGTCATGTATGCGCCATAAATAAATCCTAGCGTCACCATACCCGCAATAAATGGATTAATTTCTAATGGATCTTCTACATTCAATGTTTCGAGCAGGTTGTTAATTGCAATTTGCCCACCATAAAAAATTAACAACATCAATACCAAGTCGGGAATTCCCCGAACCACGGTCGAGTAAATCTCGGCGCTCCAGCGAAGCACTTTGTTTTGTGACAATTTGGCACTGGCGCCCAACATTCCCAAAAACATCGCGACGACTAAAGAGCCCAACGCGATTTCCAGTGTCAATGCGGCGGCCACTACTATTTGCAAGAAATAGGTCAGCATGAGAACAGGGGATGACACCATCCGAACAAACTACATAGTCTGAACATGAGCAAAACCCTCAATTACGGGTGACTTGGCGTGAAAAAAACTCAACATAAAACTGCCGCAAAAATGAATTATTAGAAACGCCCGCAAATTCAGACCATTGCAATATCCATTTTGAGAAGTTCTGATTGAGAAGCTCTGAATAAAGAATCAAAAGACATTTTTGTCGCACTGTAAAGCTATAAGACAGTGATTTAACGTGCGACAAAATCTCCGATGATGGCAAAAAAATTTATTCAGACCTTCTCTAAGGTAAAGAGTATCAATTAAGAACCGTATACGTTGAAATCAAAATACTTGTCATTCAATTTTTTGTAGGTTCCATTGCTGCGAATCGCTTTAATGGCGGCATTCAATTTATTTTTCAAATCATTATCGCCTTTACGCAATGCCACACCGACGCCTTCGCCAAAATATTTTTTGGCATTCAATTCAGGGCCGACAAATCCATATAACGCGCCATCAGGTGTTTTCAAGAAACCGTCATTCACTTCAACGACGTCAGCTACCGTACCTTCGATACGACCCGCTTTAATATCTAAGTACACTTGATCTTGCGCTTCATACGATGAAATCAGTGCTCCCGCTGGCGCCAAAATATCTTTCGCGAATTTTTCTTGGGTCGATCCTTTTAATACGCCCAATTTTTTACCTTTAAGACTGCTTGGTGTTCCTGATAATTTGTCC
>JAVKMA010000028.1:0-7646 GCA_031538685.1 Burkholderiaceae bacterium
CGAGAAGGTTTACCTGAGGACACGATACACATTCAATTGCATGGCACGGCGGGTCAATCCTTTGGCGCATTTTTAGCGCAAGGAATTACTTTTGATTTGGTCGGTGAAGCCAATGACTATGTCGGTAAAGGTCTGTCAGGCGGTCGTATTGTGGTGCGCCCTAATAATGAATTTCGGGGTTGGGCGGTTGACAATATTATTGTTGGCAATACCGTGTTGTATGGTGCAACTGAAGGTGAAGCGTATTTCAACGGCGTCGCGGGCGAACGTTTTGCGGTACGAAATTCTGGCGCGATTGCAGTGGTTGAAGGAACTGGCGATCATGGCTGCGAATACATGACTGGCGGCACAGTGCTGGTATTAGGCGCAACGGGCCGAAACTTCGCGGCGGGGATGAGTGGCGGCGTTGCTTACGTTTATGACCCAGATGGACAATTTAAAAATCATTGCAACACTGCGATGGTTGGATTGGAAACCTTGAGCAGCGCAGGTAGTGATATGACTACTTGGCACAAAGTCAAGCGTTCCGAGGCCGCAGAATCTGATGAGGCGATTGTTCGGGGGCTTTTAGAAAAACATTTCCGCAATACCGCTTCGACGCGCGCGCGCAAAATTTTGGACGATTTGAAAAATACTCAAACACAGTTCGTCAAAGTATTCCCGCATGAATACAAGCGCGCATTGACGCAACTTTTTAAATCAGCGGCGTAATTGAATTTAAAAGCGTAATTGAATTTGAAAACCTAAACGAACTTAAAGACTGAGTCGCACTTAACTACACAGATACCATCATGGGAAAAATTACTGGATTCATGGAGTACCCGCGCATCGCGGAACAATACGAAAAGGCAGATACGCGTATCAAGCACTATCGTGAATTTGTACTCAAGCTCACTAACGATGCGGCGACACAGCAGGGCGCACGTTGTATGGATTGTGGAATTCCTTTTTGTAACAACGGCTGTCCCGTCAACAACATTATTCCGGATTGGAATGATTTGGTGTATCGCGGCGAGGTGCAATAAGCTTTGGCGATACTGCACTCGACTAATAATTTTCCTGAATTTACGGGACGGATTTGTCCCGCGCCATGCGAGAGCGCGTGTACTTTAGGGATACACGAAGACCCAGTCGGAATCAAGTCGATCGAGCGTTACATCATCGATACCGCGTGGGAAAAAGGATGGGTCACACCACAAATACCCGTACACAAAACGGGCAAAAAAATTGCCGTGGTTGGCTCTGGCCCTGCAGGTCTGGCGAGCGCACAACAGTTGGCGCGCGCGGGTCATGAGGTCACAGTATTTGAAAAAAATTCGCGCATTGGTGGCTTGATGCGCTATGGAATTCCCGATTTCAAACTGGATAAAAATTTGATTGTTCGTCGTATCGCCCAAATGGAATCTGAAGGCGTGAGCTTTATGCCCAACACTTTGATCAGCGCCAATGCGACTGCAAAAATTGATTTTTCAGTATCGCATGATGCGAAAAAAACCGTCAGTTTTGACGAATTGGATAAACAATTTGATGCTATTGTTTTAAGTGGCGGTGCAGAGTCACCGCGTGATTTGCCGGTCCCTGGGCGTGAACTTGAGGGCGTGCATTTTGCGATGAATTTTTTGAGTCAGCAAAATAAAGTGAATGCTGGCGACAAGTTAACGCAGGCAATTTCTGCCACAGGTAAACATGTGGTGGTGATTGGCGGGGGCGATACCGGATCTGATTGCGTGGGCACCTCAAACCGTCAAGGCGCAAGTTCGGTGATGCAGTTTGAAGTGATGTCAATGCCGCCCGAACAAGAAAACAAACCGCTGGTTTGGCCCTATTGGCCAATTAAATTACGTACCTCGTCGTCGCACGAAGAAGGGTGTGAGCGCGATTTTGCGGTGGCAACCAAACGTTTTGAAGGCAGCAATGGCAAACTGACAAAGTTGATCGCCTGCCGTGTGCAGTGGAAGGACGGAAAAATGATTGAAGTGCCCAATTCTGAATTTGAAGTAAAAGCCGATTTGGTATTTCTGGCGATGGGCTTTATCGCGCCGATTAAAGAGTTATTGACGCAGGCTAAAAATAAAATTGAATTGGACGCACGTGGTAATGTGAAAGCTGATACAGAAGAGGGCGGGGCGAATTTGCCATACGCGACTTCGCGTAAAAAATTTTTTGCGGCGGGTGATATTCGACGCGGTCAATCTTTGGTCGTGTGGGCGATTCGCGAAGGTCGTCAATGCGCGCGTGCCGTCGATCAGTTTTTGATGGGGCATAGCGACTTGCCGCGTTGATATTGAGGCGTAGACAGGTTTTCTTATTAAGGGCACTTCTATCAATTCATTTTTGCGGCGAATTGCTTTGTTGCGCAGTACACGAAATCCGCACATTCTGTATTGATAGAAGTGCCCTAAAGTGATCCCGCTCCCCAATACCCAACAACCAATAATCAATAGCGAGATCACTTTTTCATTCTGCCTTGCCGTACTACAAGCGTACTGCTTGCGTACTGCTTGCGCACTACTTATTTTTCAGCGGCAGACTTCCTCATTCTTATTGTTATTGCTATTTCTATTGGGAATGGGATTTGAAAGAAACGGATTAGGTTATTTCAATTTTCGTGGCGGTAGGCCCGTGTGTTGAGTTAGGGTTGTGCCCTTAGCTACAAAGCGGTTTATCGGACGATTGCGCACGCTTGAATTACTGCGTTTTGGACTTTGGTAACAGCCGTCAATTTTAGGTTGAAAAATCGGTACCAGATGACGTTTTCCATTGCCGATTAAATCGGCGCGCCCCATTTTTTGTAAAGCTTCGCGCAGCATGGGCCAATTGTTGGCGTCGTGATAACGCAAAAATGCCTTGTGTAATCGACGTTGTTTTTCGCCACGAACAATCGCGACGCTTTCGCTATTGGCACTGATTTTGCGCAGTGGATTTTTACCTGAATGGTACATCGCTGTTGCGGTCGCCATTGGCGAAGGGTAAAAAGCTTGAACTTGATCGGGACGAAAACCGTTTTGTTTGAGCCATAGCGCCAAGTTCAGCATATCCAAATCCGTTGTTCCTGGATGCGCAGCGATGAAATAGGGGATTAGATATTGTTCTTTGCCTGCGGCTTTGGAATAGCGCTCAAACAATAATTTGAAGCGGTCATACGCGCCCATCCCCGGTTTCATCATTTTGGACAGCGGCCCTGCTTCCGAATGTTCGGGCGCAATTTTTAAATATCCACCTACATGATGCTCGGCCAACTCTTTGATGTATTCCGGCGATTCAATGGCTAAGTCGTAACGCACACCCGAACCAATCAGAATTTTTTTAATACCCTTGAGCGCCCGTGCGCGGCGGTAAAGGCCGATTAAACGACTGTGATCGGTTTTGAGGTTGTTACAAATTTTGGGATAGACGCACGACGGTCGGCGGCATGATTCTTCAATTTTTTTATCTTTGCAATGCAAGTGATACATGTTTGCAGTCGGCCCGCCCAAATCCGAAATAACGCCAGTAAACGAAGGAATGGTATCGCGCACCGATTCGATTTCACGCAAAACAGATTCTTCTGAACGGCTTTGAATAATACGACCTTCATGTTCGGTAATTGAGCAAAACGTACAGCCACCAAAGCAACCACGCATGATGTTGATTGAGTGGCGGATCATTTCCCACGCGGGAATTTTGGCGTCGCCATACGAGGGATGCGGCGCGCGCGCGTAGGGCTGATCGAATACAAAATCCATTTCCTCGGTCGATAATGGAATCGGCGGCGGGTTCAACCACACGTCAATTAGGCCATGTTGTTGCACCAGCGCTCGCGCGTTTCCTGGATTGGTTTCTTGATGCAATACGCGGCTGGTATGCGCGTACAGCGTGGGATTGGACTTGACGGCATCAAACGAGGGCAAACGAATCACGCGGTGGCTTTGATCGACCTTTGGGTTGTAATGCATACGATGGAATTTGAGTGGCTTTTGCCCCTGCTCCATCTCGCGGGGATTGATATCAATGTTGGTATTGGTATCAGTATTGGTGTTGGTATTGATCGGTGCTTCGATTTTTTTATCTTCTGCACAACTGGCCGCATCAGTTCCTTTATAGGGATTGGCATAAGGGTTGAAATCGTCAGATTGACCTTCCAGTTGTGTCGCATCAATTTCTTGCCAACCCTCTGGAATCTGTTGTGTGCGTTGTAAAAACGCAGTGCCACGGACATCACGGATAGCCGCGATGGGTTCGCCTTTTGCCAAGCGGTAGGCGATTTCCACCAGCGCGCGTTCAGCATTGCCATACAGTAACAAGTCAGCTTTGGCATCTGCTAAAAGTGAACGGCGCACTTTGTCCTGCCAATAGTCGTAATGTGCGATGCGTCTGAGCGAGGCTTCGATACCGCCCAAAATAATGGTGCTGTCGGGATAGGCTTCGCGACAGCGTTGCGCATAGACCAAGGCTGCGCGATCAGGGCGTTTGTTCGCTTCCCCGTGAGCGGTATAGGCGTCATCGCTACGAATTTTTCGGTCGGCGGTATAACGGTTAATCATCGAATCCATATTGCCGGCAGTGACGCCATAAAACAATTTGGGTTTGCCCAAACGTTTGAAATCTTGCGCGGATTGCCAATCTGGCTGGGCGATGATGCCGACGCGATAACCTTGGGATTCCAATAAGCGCCCGACAATTGCGGCGCCAAAGCTGGCGTGATCAATATAAGCGTCGCCACTGATCAAAATCACATCACATTCTTCCCATCCCAGTTGCTGCATCTCGGCCACCGACATCGGTAAAAAAGGCGCAGTGCCAAAACGATGAGCCCAGTAACGCGGGTAATCAAATAATAGACGAGGGGCGGGGGACATAGACGGGCGTATAAAAAAAGAGGCGAGAAGATACCACAAGGGTCAAGCTATAATGCCCTCGTTTGCTAATCAGGAAAATCAGTCAGATAAAAATGACTGCGGCAAATAATAGAAAATATTGAATCCATTTTGAACCAAATTTTTATAGGAGTCATCATGCACACAAATTTTCAATCTAAGTATTTTGGTCTGGCCTTCATTGCACTGGCCTTCATTGCCCTCGCCTTGGCTGCTTGCGGGGGGGGGGCGATAGCGCTACTCCGGCAGCTAGTAATGTCGCTAAATATGTTGGGACCTGGCAAACAGGTTGTTTTACAAATGCGCGCTTTATAGATACCGCAAATGGCAATGGCAAAGCCTATGTCAAGAATAGTTTTGTTGCTAAGGAAAATAGCGGCACAGTCTTGGGGCTAAGTGTGACGCACACAGTGTATGCCGCGACGGATACCACTTGCAGCGGTGCGGTTCAGGCCACGGTTACGCGCACAGGTCTGTCGGATAGTAGTTTTAATACCAGTGCTGCGACTAAAACAATGACCAGCGGTTATGGTGCTAATACCTTGACCTACCTTGGTGCTCTGGTTTTGAGTGGAAAGGCGACGGATAAATTTGATTTTAGTATTTCCAAACTGTCCAGTTTTAATTCAACTACTACGGTTGGGACGATCCAATTGAATACAGCTGATTTTCCGGCGGGAACAGGCAGGGAGACACTCTATTTAGAGGGCACCAAATTGACAATGAGTCATGGTAGCAGCCCGACCGCCGATCCCACGGCACTGAGCACTGATCCCAGTGATATTTTTACGAAGCAATAAATATTTGCTCAGGATTTAATCCACTAAAGACTTAATATTCATTAAGAACTTTACTGAGGTAATAGAAACGAGAAAAGGCAGTGTCGCTAACGCGCACTGCCTTTTTTACATAGGAGCACTTCTATCAATTCATTTTTGCGGCGAAGTGCTCTGTTGCACAGTACGCGAAATCCTCACGTACTGTATGTACGCTCCGCTTTCTGTGTGCTGTGTGCCTCGCACTTCATCCGCACATTCTGTATTGATAGAAGTGCCCATAGGATTGATGATAGAGAAGTGCTCAGGAAAAAACGGATTGATTAACTTTTCTTTAAGTTAATTTTTTTCTCTTTGCCACTTAAAAGATTGGAGATATTGCTTTGGTGACGCCACAACAAAACTCCAAACATGAGGGCTAAGGCAATAAATGTGGCATCTAAGTCATATGCCAAAGCCTGTGCCACCAGCGCAATACACGTGCCCAATAGCGCAGCTAAAGACGAATAACGCGAGATCAGCGCAACTGCCAGCCATGCCAGTAGGGCGACAACACCGATAGGCCAGTTCAGTGCAAGGGCAACACCCATAAATGTAGCAACACCTTTACCACCTTTAAACCGGTGAAAAATTGGCCAAACGTGACCCATAAAAGCACACAGTCCTGCGATTGCAATGGTGGCTGGGCCATAGTCAAAAGTTCTGGCAAATGCACTGACTAATGTACTACTAATAAATGCACTGACTAAGGCGACCGCAAAAGCCCCTTTGGCACCGTCTAATAATAACACCAGCAAGGCGGCACTTTTATTCCCACTGCGCAGTACATTGGTGGCACCAGGATTATGCGAACCATATTGGCGCGGGTCTTGCAAACGAAAAACTTTGCTCAGAAAAATCGCAAAAGAGACTGAACCGATCAAGTAGCTCGCGCCACAAGCTAACAGTGAAAATAGGGCATTTGTCATGATTTATTTAGTCGCTTCGTTGCTCAGACTCCACACATATGCCGCAACTAAATGAATTTGTTCAGGCGATAAATAATTTGCTTGAACAGGCATCACGTTGTTGCGACCATTGGTCACGCCAAAGGTAATTTCTTTGATCGATGGGCCATATAACCATGTGCTGTCGGTTAAGTTAGGGGCGCCCACTGCCTGATTGCCTTTCGCATCCGAGCCGTGACAAGCGACACAGTTGGCGGCAAAAGCAGTTTGACCTGCGGCCACTTTAGCCGCATCGTGTGGCAAACCAGATAATGAACGGACATAGTGGGCCACTGCACCAATTTGGTCATTTGATAAAACCGTTTTAAAGGCGGGCATTATTCCATTGCGTCCACCAGTGATGGTTTCTTTAATTTTGTCAGGTTCGCCACCGTATAACCAGTCTTTATCCGACAGGTTAGGAAAGCTTTTTGAGCCTTTGGCATTCGAACCATGACAGACGGCGCAGTTATTGAGAAATAAACGTTGGCCGATAGCGTGCGCTGGCGCATCTTTAGACAAGCTCGCAAAATCTATCGCGCTGTATTTCCCCAAAATGGCTTTACTACGTGCCGCTTGTGCATCCAGCTCTGATTGATATTGACCTGTAGAGGTCCAAGCAAACAGCCCTTTATTAGTACCCAAACCTGGGTAGACTAATAAATACAAGAAGGCGAATACACACAATAGGAAAAATTTAATCACCCACCAACGTGGTAGTGGATTGTTCAATTCCTGTAATGTTCCTTCATCCCAACTGTGATCAGTCGGTTTGGCCGGCATACCGGCAGAGCTTTCTGAAAGGCCGCTTCGACGGGTGATCAGCAGTAGTGCAAACATTGCCACAATACCGGCTAGAGAAATGATAGAAATCCAGTAACTCCATTCTGGTTTGATAAAGTCGCTCATGGTTATGCTCCAATAATTGGTTTAGCAGATGGTGAAGAGGGTTCATCCGCTTCCTCAAAAGGAATACGAGAAGCCTCTTCCCATTTATTACGGTAGGCTGGGGCAAAGGCGTAATACAC
>JAVKMA010000029.1:0-2344 GCA_031538685.1 Burkholderiaceae bacterium
GGGCACTTCTATAAATACAGAATGTGCGGATGAAGTGCGAGGCGCACAGCACACAGCACACAGCACACAGAAAGCGGAGCGTACATACAGTACGTGAGGATTTCGCGTACTGCGCAACAAAGCAATTCGCCGCAAAAATGAATTGATAGAAGGCCCTAATGAGACCATTTAGATACAACATCGATAGATGATTACTAAACTTATTCGTACTTTAATGGGCAGACCCCCAGCAAAAAGCAAAGCTAAAAAGGGCAGTAGCGCGACGCAATATAAAGCGAAGCGCTTGGGAGTGGACTCGTCCAACATTTCGCGCGCGGCGTACAGCGTTGCCCAGACCTTGCAAAATAAAGGATTTACAGGTTTGCTCGTGGGCGGGGCGGTGCGCGATTTGATGTTAGGGATGCGGCCCAAAGATTTTGACGTCGCAACCAACGCAACACCTGAAGAAGTGAAGCGTTTATTTCGACGCGCTTTTATTATTGGCAGGCGTTTTCGA
This sequence comes from Burkholderiaceae bacterium, assembly GCA_031538685.1. Lineage (GTDB taxonomy): Bacteria > Pseudomonadota > Gammaproteobacteria > Burkholderiales > Burkholderiaceae > JAVKLU01. Next base: position 497 of record JAVKMA010000029.1, read on the forward strand.
ATCGTACATGTGATGGAGGGAAGTGAAACCATTGAAGTGACCACCTTTCGCGCCGCGCCACAAGCTCAAGGTCAAACTCAAGGTCAAACTCAAGGCCAAGCTCAAATGACGGGGCGATCGGGGCGAGTGTTGGATGACAATGATTTTGGTTCACAGTCTGAAGACGCCGGGCGCCGTGATTTCACGGTCAACGCACTGTATTACGATCCGGTGGCAGAAGTCATCTACGATTATTTTGATGGCGTTGCCGATGTAAAAGCAAAAATGCTGCGCATGATTGGTGATCCGCTTACGCGCTATCGCGAAGATCCGGTACGGATTTTGCGGGCATTGCGTTTTGCTGCAAAACTGAATTTCAAACTTGATCACGCAAGCGAGACGCCGATTCGGGGTGCGGCAAATTTATTAAAAGACGTGCCCGAAGCGCGTTTGTTTATGGAGTTCATGAAGTTGGTCATGAGCGGCCAAGCCTTAGCATGTTTGCAGGCCTTGCATCAATATGGCTTGCATCGGGTGTTGTGGCGCGAGTTAGCCGCAATTGTCGATACGCCCTCTGCTTTTGTTGAGGCGGTGTTGTACGCAACCGATCAGCGAGTTCAAAACGATCAATCAGTGTCGCCTGGATTTTTGTTAGCGGGTTTGTGCTGGGATGCGTTTGATCAACGTTGGCAAGCTTTGATTGCCGGTGGTGAGCTTCCTATGCCCGCCTTGCATCAAGCCGCAGATGAAGTGTTTGCGCAAAAATTAGGACAGTTTGGCGTGCAACGAAAAATTGAATCCGACATGCGTGAAATTTGGGACTTGCAAGCGCGCTTGCAAAAAACGACGGGAAAAATGCCGCTACGCATGGTCGAGCATCCCCGTTTTCGGGCGGGGTATGATTTTTTGTTACTGCGCGCACAAAGTGGAAATGCGCCTGCGGCGCTGGCGCAATGGTGGACTGATTTTTATCACGGGGATGAAGACGCGCGCTCTAATTTGTTGCAGCCCCTTAAAAAAACCAGCAGTACGAATGTGCGTCGCCGTCGAAAAAAGAAAGCATCATCAGAAATATCACCGGCACTATCATCAGCTGAATAAGGCTTTATGAATTCCCTGGTTTTTTATATTGGCTTGGGAAGCAATCTCGGTAATCGGGTCGCGACTTTAAATGCGGTCATCGCCGATCTGCAAATGGTGTTGAAGCAAAAGTTGGGCGTGACTCAATTTCGCGTTGCGCCATGGTATGAAAGCGCACCAGTGGGCGAGGGCGCTGGCGGCGGCGCGTATTTGAACACGGTTGCGCAAGGAACGATTCTGATCAATAAGAAAGAAGCATCGAATCAGCAAGAAACATTGAATCAGCAAGAAACATCGATCCCAAGCGATTTACTGATTCAGCCGGCGCGAGAGCTCTTGCAACTCTTGCATCAAATTGAATCGCAATATGGTCGTGTGCGCGATGAAGGTGCGCGCAATCAAGCGCGAACTTTGGATTTGGATTTACTCTTGTTTGGAGATTTGATTTGTGATGCGCCAGATTTGACCCTGCCCCATCCGCGCATGCACGAACGGGCGTTTATATTAAAACCTTTGTTGGACTTGGCGCCAGATATTGAAATTCCTAAAAAAGGCAAAGCAAGAAATTACCTATCACAAGTGCAATGCCAAAATTTGTCTGTGTTCGGTAATGCGTGACCTTCTGATTGACAAGATTCGACATGCGCTGCGTAAAACGATGTTGGGTAAAAAGCCAGTTAACGACTTTAGGGCGTGCAGGTTGTCGCCATGAGCCATCAAACGGCCGTTCAACTCCCCCGCCCAAGGCCCTTTGATTTAGCCACCTCCAGTGGGCGATACGGCAGCCCC
>JAVKMA010000030.1:0-5337 GCA_031538685.1 Burkholderiaceae bacterium
ACGTGGCCGCGACGTGATCTGGTGCGTCGGCGTAGCTATCACATGAGTGGCCTGTAATCAGCCGTCCGATCTGGCGAAATTGGCACGCTGGCATCATCCTATTTTTTGCATTGTTTAATCACCCTCGATCTTTGATCGTTAATCTTTAGTATTGCGCCGCCAGATTCGTTTATTGAGTAATTCCTGAGTGTATGGTCAAAGAATTTAAAAATCTCGCGTACGAGCTATACCAGTTTCGACGTCGCGTGGTCTTTGCCAGTGGCTTAGTGACGTTTTGTTTCGTAATTTTGTTGGCGCGCTTGCTATGGTTGCAAGTGGTGCAACACAATGATTATCTAACTCGTGCTGAAAGTAATCGCACCTCAATTGTCCCTGCCATCCCCAATCGCGGTTTAATTTATGATCGCAATGGGGTCATTCTGGCGGACAATTATTCGGCCTACACCTTAGAAATCACGCCCTCACGCGTGACTGGATCAGTGGACGCTTTGATTGACGAGTTAGCCACCGTGGTTGAGATCACGCCGCGTGATCGACGTCGCTTCAGAAAAGTTTGGGAGGATGAGAAAACACTGGGGTCTTTCCCTATTCGGACTCGCCTATCTGATGAAGAAATCGCACGCTTTAGCGCTCGCAGTTACCTTTTTCCTGCAGTTGAAGTGCAAGCGCGTTTATTTCGCCGCTATCCCAATGGTTTGTTAGCGGCGCATTTGATTGGCTACATCGGGCGGGTCAGTCAAAAAGATGTTCAACAAATGCCTCTGGGGCGCGAAGCTGAAAATTATCGTGGTACAGAATACATTGGCAAAGAGGGAATCGAAAAAAGTTACGAGTCCTACTTGCACGGTACTACGGGTGAGCAGCGTATTGAAGTTTCCGCAGACGGCCGACCGGTGCGGGTGATGTCGCAGACCTCACCTTTGCCGGGACAAAATTTATATTTGTCGATTGATATTCAATTACAAAAAGAAATTGAAAAATCATTTGAGGGCCGTAAAGGTGCGATGGTGGCCTTAGACCCACGTAATGGCGAAGTCTTGGCCTATGTCTCCTTGCCCTCGTTTGATCCAAACGCATTTATTGATGGTATCGAACAGCAAATTTGGGACGAGTTAAATAACTCTCCCGATCATCCGCTACTCAATCGCCCGATCATGGGAACCTATCCGCCAGGCTCAACCTACAAACCCTTTATGGCGCTTGCTGCTTTGGATACGGGAGCACGCGCGCCGGCGCAAACTTTTTTTGACCCTGGTTACTATATGTTTGGCGGACATAAATTTCGCGACAGCAATCCTAAAGGCCGTGGGCGCGTGAATTTATATGACTCAATCGTGCATTCCTCGGATACTTATTACTATGGTTTAGCCAATGATTTAGGTGTTGATGTGATTTTTAAGCATATGCGAAGATTTGGTTTTGGCGCACCTTCGGGTATTGATTTAGTGGGTGAGAAAAGCGGCACCTTGCCCTCAACACAATGGAAACGCTTGAGTTACAAACGTCCCGAACAAAAAAAATGGTTCCCCGGTGAAACGATTTCTTTGGGAATCGGTCAAGGGTATAACGCGTTCACACCAATGCAAATGGCGCATGCCTTATCGATTATCTTGAATGATGGTCGGATTTTTCGACCGCATATTGTGCGCGAAAGTGAAGACCCTTTAAGCCAACAAAATCGTTTGTTTTCCGCGCGTGAGGAAGCACCAGTGGGGATTCGTAAAGAGTATTTTGAATTTGTAAAAGACGCGATGGTAGGGGTGACGCAAAAAGGTACCAGTGCGCGGATCTTTGCTAACAGTCCCTATTTATCAGGTGGCAAAACCGGTACTGCGCAGGTTATTTCAATTAAGCAAAACGAGAAATACGACATTCGAAAAATTGCGAAAAAATTTCAAGATCACTCGTGGTATATCGGATTTGCACCAGCCAAAGCACCACAAATCGCGGTTGCAGTGATTGTTGAAAACGGTGGTTTTGGTGCAGAAGCTGCCGCGCCGATTGCACGCACGGCATTTGATTACGTGTTAAGGTCTACATTAAAGAGCTCAGCAAATTCCGACGCAAGTAGCAAAAAGTCCGATACGACTGCACCGATGCTTGAAAAACTCCCAGCACCGCCGATTCAAGCGGGCAAACGCCCTTCACCTTAATTATTTTTTATGTCTTTATCCGATACGCAATCCTCACATGACGCACGTGGCTTAGCTATTGCCCGTGTGGGTGTGAAAGATATTCAATTGCCCTTAGAAATATGTTTTGGTGGGGACCTGCAAAATACGATCGCCCTATGGAATCTTTACGTGGGATTACCTGCCACGCAAAAAGGAACGCATATGTCGCGTTTTTTGCAAATATTGGATGAGCCACGCGCTGCGCTGGATCACGCAGGCATCTTGACATTGTTCGCGCAAATGTTAGAAAAATTGCACGCAGATTCTGGCATGATTGAATGCGCTTTCCCGTACTTTGTTCGCAAAGCGGCGCCAGTATCGGGCATTACCTCGCGCATGAATTATTCGATACGTATCAGTGTCATACACGAGCAGGGACGCACCGATTGCCGTTATCGTATCGTCGTGCCAGTAACCAGTTTGTGTCCATGTTCAAAAGAAATTTCGGCCTATGGCGCCCATAATCAGCGTACGCACTTGACGCTAGATTTTGTCGCCTTGGCACCGATATCCTTTGCGACCGTGATTGCGGCGGCTGAAGGTGCGGGTTCGTGTGCTCTGTATGGTGTCCTAAAGCGTGTAGATGAAAAATTTGTGACTGAATACGCTTACGATCATCCGAAGTTTGTTGAGGATTTGGTTCGTGATGCGGCCTTAGCTTTATCGGCGATTGCAAACGTCGGTGAGTACAGTGTTGAAGCGGAGAATTTTGAGTCGATTCACAACCATTCGGCCTACGCGCGAATTAATGGCGTCGGTTCGGTAACAGCATAAATCCGTTCGCTTGACTTGCTGAATATTGAGGATGAGTCGGGGTAAATTTTTAAAAGTACCCTTAAGATTCGAAGGTAGATAAGAGCAATAAGAATAAAAAATTTGTGTGGTGGGCAATTATTGGCGGGGACGTCAATCTGTGACGGCGTTAGAGCCGTTTGATTAATTTATTTTTTGAACTATGACAGCGATTTCGGTATACATTATTGCGTACAACGAAGCCGACAAAATTGCAGCGGCGATTGACAGTGTGCAATGGGCGGACGAGGTAGTCGTGATTGATTCCCACAGCCAGGACGATACCGTCAAAATTGCTGAGTCCTTGGGCGCACGTGTAGTGCAGGTCGAGTTTGCGGGTTTTGGCGCCTTGCGTAACAGTGCGATCGCGACGTGTCGACATGACTGGATTTTTAGCTTGGATTCGGATGAACGTTGTACCCCCAGCGTTGAGCAAGAAGTGCGCGCACTGACCCATAACCCGTCATATCAAGCTTACTTTGTGCCGCGGCGAAATTTTTTTCTGGGCAAGGAAATCCGCCATTCCGGTTGGTATCCCAACTACCGCCAGCCGCAATTGTTTCATCGAGACGCCATGCGTTATGAGGAAAGTCCGGTACATGAAGGGTTTGTATTGGCCGAGGGGGCGCGTACCGGCTACCTGAAAAATGCGATTTGGCAATTACCCTTCAAAGATGTCAGCGAGTCCATCGCAAAAATGAACCGTTATTCAAGTTTGGGCGCAACCAAGCCGCGCCAGCACAACGCCAGTTACGGCAAAGCATTGGGGCACGGGGTGTGGGCATTTGTGCGGCACTATGTTTTTAAACGCGGATTTTTAGATGGCTGGGTCGGATTCATCATTGCGTTCTCATACTTTGAGGTGACGTTTTACCGCTATGTCAAATCAGTCGAAAACCAGTATCAAAAGGACTGGCAAGCGTACTGGGATACTGTCAGCCGCACCTCGCGTTGACCATCACAGTTGTTGGTCGCCCGATCGCGTCGTGCGGATTTTTAGACGTGGGACAGAAAAGGAAGAACGATGTCAATTGTGCGAGCGCCAGTCGCATCAGCGGTCGCTTCTGTTCGAAGCGATATCATCCGCCTAGTTTTTTTGGATGGTGCGCTTGGCTTTGTGGTTTGTCAGATACAAGCGCAGGTGACTTGTTATAAGTATTTCCAGTGGTATTTTTTGAATCAGTCAAAAAAATTAAAAACGAAACTTTAATTCGCTCAATCCGCATCCATTGCGCTTGCGCTGTAGATTTATAGAACACCCTTTATGAATATTGCGCATCAGTTTATTGAATTTTCACTAGAACAAAAAGTGCTACGCTTTGGACAATTTATCACCAAAGCGGGCCGTGATTCCCCGTATTTTTTTAACGCAGGCGCGTTTCATCAAGGTGCGACCTTGATGCGCTTAGCCACTTTTTATGCGCAAACCTTGCTTGCCTCAGGTGTCACGTTTGATATGTTGTACGGCCCTGCGTATAAAGGGATTCCCTTAGCATCGGCAACTGCCATGCAGTTGGCGGCCAACGGTCGCGATACGATGTTTTCATTCAATCGCAAAGAAGCCAAAGATCATGGTGAAGGGGGAAATATTGTGGGCGCGCCTCTGCAAGGACGTGTCGTGATTGTCGATGATGTAATTTCGGCAGGTACTTCGGTTAATGAGTCCGTGCAGATTATTCGTCGAGCGGGCGCGACGCCTTGCGCAGTCTTGATTGCCTTGGATCGGATGGAGCGTTCAGGTAATGCGACTTTGTTAGGCGCAAGTTCAGCGGTACAAGAGGTGACAAAAAATTATGGTATTCCCGTGATTGCAATTGCCACGGTTAAAGATTTTTTGAGTTATTTAGGCCATAGCGATCACGCTCATGCAATTGAGCAGTATTTGCAAAAATATGGTGTCATTGAGAATAGATAATAAAAATTTATGATCACGAAGTTATCTAGTGTTGATCCAGATTTTGAAGCGAATTTGCAGGCAATTTTGCGTTGGAATGCCAGTGAAGACGCAGCGATTGAAACGCAAGTCAAAGCGATTATTCAGGCGGTACGCACCGAGGGTGATAGCGCGGTGCGCCGTTTCACCGCAAGCTTTGATCACCTTGACGCCACGCAAGTACAAAATTTAGTCATTACACAAGACGAACTAAAAGCGGCGTTCGATTCCTTGGATCAAGAGACCCGTGCCGCCTTAGAGACCGCCGCATCGCGGATTAAAACTTTCCACCAAAAACAGTGGCAACACAATCAAGGCTTTGAGTTTCAAGATGAATATGGATCGACGCTAGGTCAATTAGTACGACCTTTGGAGCGAGTGGGAATTTATGTTCCCGGTGGTAAAGCGGCCTATCCGTCTTCGGTGTTGATGAACGCG
>JAVKMA010000031.1:0-10556 GCA_031538685.1 Burkholderiaceae bacterium
CAATGCCGACCGAATTGATGGGCAAAATATCGGTAATCTTCCACCCCAATTGATATTCGGCGGTATTGGTTTCATCACGCGGCACAAACAAAAGCAAGGGCAAAGCCGGTGTCAAAGTGTGCCAGGACACGCTGGAAAAATGATTTTTTTTAAGCCAATCGTATTTGTAATCACGACTGCCCCACAATTGGGCGTGATGAATTTGGGCCGTGAAAGGCAGGGCACTGCGCGCGCTTTGTGGATTGGGTGCGGCGCTTAATTCAAACTCAAGCGGGCGATTGTGTTTGACCATCAACACAATCGCCACGCCTTGCGCAATATCAAACACGTTTTTGTCTATCCCTTGCGCGCTCAAGTCGTCGGGTGTTTTTTCGCGTTTTTTGGTATTGCCGTGCAAATCCAAAATATAAATATGGTCAAAATCGCGCAGCAGGCTGGCGCGCATACCGCGAAAAGTCGGGTTGTCTAACCAACCATGATTCGTAATAAAGGCGACGATGCCATGTCCCGTACGCGTAATCCGATCATGCGCAAAGCGTATGAATTTGACGTAATCGTCGTTAATCGATTTGCTATTACGTTCCTGTAACTTTCCCCCCGCCGGTTCTTGTTTGTACTCGTCTAACAAATCACGAATATAGATGCTGTTATTGCTGCTCTCCCCTGCGTAAGGTGGATTGCCCAACACCACTTGCACCGGCTGTTTACGTTTGACGTTTTCTGCGCCCTCGCTTTCGGTCGCGATCCATTGCGCCATATACGCATCCATTTGTTGTTTGACCGTGTCCAGCGTGTTGGTCAAAAAGATATTCAGGCGTTCGTCTTTGCCCTGTTTATTTTTGCCAAACACAAATCCTTGTTCCTGCAATTGCAAGGCCAACTTTAAATGCGCCACAGTGTAGGGCGCCATCATCAACTCAAAACCAAACAGGCGCGGCAACAAACGTTCGCGCACGTAGTCAGACCACAAACCCGCGTTCTTTTTTCCCGCTGTTTTGGTGGCGTGAATGTGCTCGATCACCTTGCGCAAAAAAGTCGCCGTGCCCGTCGCAGGATCCAAAATCACCGTGTCCTTATCGGCCAATCCATCGGCTTTGCCCAACTGCGTGCGCAGCAAATCATCGACGCTTCGAACAATAAAATCCACTACCGGATCGGGGGTGTAATACACGCCGCGCGCTTGGCGCAGGGCGGTGTCGTATTGCGCCAGAAAACTTTCATAAAAATGAAACACCGGATCTTCAAATCCGGCTTTGCGGCCTTGCACGTGCAAGACTTTGCCCATATCGACGTAATTCAATCCGGTCGCAATTTGTTCAATCAACCAGCGCAGTTGTTCGTTCAGATCGGGGCCTGCGATATGTTGAAAAAACTGGCGCAAAAAAGGATTGGCTTTAGGAATTAAATATTCGGCTTTTTCTAAACTGAAAGGCGTATTTTTAAAACTGTCCGGTAAGCGATTGGCGCCGTCGTCAAACACCCTCGTGTATTCAAATACGCGCGCGGTGAACAGGCCATACGCCGCCGTTTGCGCGTACATGTCGGCAAACTCGGCATCGCTTAAATCGGGGACCAACAAAGTTTGAAATGATTGCAATTGACTGTCTAAATCGGGGGCTTTTAAAGCCACCAATTCCTGTGCCAAATCGCGCAGCAAGCGCGTTTGACCAGCCAAGACTTGCGCCAGTTGCAAAGGCGTTTGCAAAATCGGACTGACGTGCTGCGTAAAGCTGTTGAATAAATCGGCCCACTGTTGTGGTGCTTGAGGATGAGCGCGCAAAGTTTTTCCAGTGCGCGCGGCAAGACTGATTTCCATACGCTTTTCACCACCCACTAACCAAATAAAGTCAACATAGTCAGTCAGCAATAAATTGGGCAGGGCTTCCATATAACGCTTTAACTGCGCGCTTTTGAGCGTGGTTTTTAAATCTTTGCCTATGTCTTTCGCCTCGACAAACCCAATCGCCACAGGCCCGCGCCGAATAATGTAATCGGGTTTGTTTTCACGCTCGGCGCCTTTGGGTTCGTTGGTTGCGACAAATTGACCACTGGCCTCGAACAAGGTTTTTAAGGCCGGACGATGGGTATGTTCAGTCGCGTCACCACGATTCAAATCGCGCTGTAACGCCGCCAAATAATCTGCGACTGACTGATCCAGCATTGCGCCTTTAGCCATTATGTCGCGCCGATTCCTAAATGATTTAAGCAACGCGCGCACACGCTGGGGTGCGCGGCATTGCGACCAACGCTATCGGTGTGGTGCCAACAACGCACGCACTTGGGATGTGTCGAGGCTTTGATGATGATTTGCTCTTGTTCGCCCAAAGCTAAAACCACATCCGACACGATAAAAATATATTTCAATTCATCAGCAAAACTGTGCGCAAACGCCAATTCATCCGCCGTCAAAATCAATTCCACTTGAGCGTCCAAACCCGCGCCGATTAAACCTTCGGTGCGCGCTTGTTCCAATTGTTTGTTGACTCGACTACGCAAAGCACGCAGGCGTTCGTAGCGTCCAATCAAGGCATTGTCGTTTTGAGCATTGATATTTTTCGCCGCCGGCAGCGACGCATAGGTTTCAGTAAACACCGTTAACGCCTGCGGTTTGAACACGCGCCAAGCTTCTTCGGCGGTAAACGACAAAATCGGTGCCAGCAAGCGCAAGAAGTTATCGGTAATGTCATACAGCGTCGATTGTGCAGCGCGCCGCGTCATGCTATCGCTGCCGTGCGTATACAAACGGTCTTTCAAAATATCCAAATAAAAACTGCCCAAGTCCTCCGAGCAATAACTGAGCAAGCGCGTGGTTGCAGCGTGAAATTCGTATTGCTCAAAATAGCCATTTAACTGAACTTGCAACTGTTGCGCCTGCGCGAGCGCAAAGCGATCAATCTCCTTGCGTTGTTCCAAGGGCACATAATGTTTTTGTCGATCAAAATCGCTGGTGTTGGCTAACAAAAATCGAATCGTGTTGCGCATGCGCCGATAACCCTCGGTCACGCGTTTGAGAATTTCTGGTGAAATCGTCAACTCGCCTGAGTAATCGGTATTGGCAATCCACAAACGCAAAATATCCGCGCCCAAAGAATTGCAGACTTCTTGTGGCGCGACAGTGTTGCCTTTCGATTTGGACATTTTTTTGCCTTCGCCATCGACGACAAAGCCGTGCGTCAACAAGGCTTTATAAGGCGGGATGCCATCGTGCATAACCGCGGTCAGCAAAGACGAATGGAACCAGCCACGATGTTGATCGCTGCCCTCCAGATACAAATCCGCCGGAAATTGCAAACTGTCGGCATGACTGCCACGCAACACGGTAAAGTGGGTACTGCCCGAATCAAACCACACATCCAAAGTATCGGGATTTTTTTGATAATCTTCAGCTTTGCTATTGTTATTGTTATTGCTGTCGCCTTCAAGCAATTGCGCCACGGTCATTTTTTGCCAAGCTTCGATCCCCTCTTGTTCAATGCGCGCCGCTATTTTTTCAATCAGCGCCGGCGTGTTAGGGTGCAGTTCGCCTGTGACTTTATGAGTTAAAAACGCCATCGGAACGCCCCACTGTCGCTGCCGTGACAAAGTCCAATCCGGACGATTGGCAATCATGCCATGCAAACGCGCTTGACCCCATGCTGGATAAAATGCAGTTGCGGCAACACCCCTCAAAGCCGCGCTGCGCAAGCTTTCTGATTGATTTTTAGGGATACCATCCAAAGACGCAAACCATTGCGAAGTCGCGCGATAAATCGTCGCGGTTTTATGCCGCCAGCAGTGCATATAACTGTGCGCGAGCATTTCAAATTTAAACAAACTGCCCTGCTCCGTCAGTGCCAAACCAATCGCTTTATTCGCATCCCAAATCGACATGCCGCCAAACAAGGCAAGATCAGGGTGGTATTTGCCATCGCTCATCACGGGAGTCAAAATTTGATCATCCCTCATGCCATGCGCTTTGCATGAGTTGAAATCCTCGACCCCATACGCCGGCGCCGAATGCACCACGCCAGTGCCGCTGTCCAGTGTCACATAGTCCGCCAAAATCACCGGCGCCGTGCGTGCGTAGGCGCTGTGCGCATTGGCCAATGGGTGATGAAATGCGATCCCCGCCAAAGCCCGACCGTTGCAACGCGCAATGATTGCGCCACTCAAACCGTAACGTTCTAAACAAGAAGTCAGGCGATCTGACGCCAGTATCAGCAGGCCTGCGGCACGCGCAGCGGTTTTTTCTGTCGCGTCTTTGGCGTCATATTGCACCAAGGCGTATTCAAATTCGGGATGGATATTCAAGGCCTGATTGGCGATCAGCGTCCAAGGTGTCGTTGTCCAAATCACGATATGGCCTTGACTCATATGACCTTGACTCATAGGCAAAGTCTGGAGACCAAACGCGGCCGCGATTTTGTCCGGTTCTGCGAAGGCAAACCCAACATCAATCGCTGGATCGCGTCGATCGGCGTATTCGATTTCTGCTTCGGCCAAGGCCGAGCCGCAATCAAAGCACCAATTGACCGGTTTTAAACCGCGATAAACATAGCCTTTTTCCATCAATCGCCCCAGAAAACGCAGCTCATTGGCCTCGTTCGCAAAATTCATGGTGCGATAGGGATTGTCCCATTGCCCCAAAACACCTAAACGTTGAAATTCAGTTTTTTGGTTGGCAATTTGAGTCGTCGCATAGGCGCGCGATTTGGCTTGTACTTCGACCGTCGGTAAATTTTTACCGTGTTGTTTTTCAATTTGAATTTCAATCGGCATGCCGTGGCAATCCCAACCTGGAACATACGGCGCGTCAAAACCCATCAGGCCACGCGTTTTGACGATGATGTCTTTTAAAACTTTGTTGACCGCGTGACCAATATGAATGCTGCCGTTGGCGTAAGGTGGGCCATCGTGCAAAATAAATTTAGGGCGGCCTTTGTGCGCTTGACGAATCGCTTCGTAAACTTTGTTAGATTGCCAATATTCCACCATCGCCGGTTCGCGTTTAGCTAAATCACCGCGCATCGGAAATGCTGTGTCGGTCAGATTGACCGAATAGTCGAGTTCACTCATGTCAATTAAAGTGTGGAAGAAGTAAGTGTTTTTAAAACAATGGCCGCGTGATTAGTCACGCTAACTTTGCGCCATTCTTGAATAATGTTGGCATTCTGATCCAAGGCAAAAGTACTGCGCTCGATACCCATGTATTTGCGACCGTACAAAGATTTTTCTTTAATCACATCAAACTGCTGGCACAGTTGCGATTCGCTATCAGAGGCCAATTCAAAAGGCAATTCAAGTTTGGCTTTGAAATTGTGATGCGCTTTGATACTGTCACGGCTGACCCCAATAATTCGATAACCCATCGCAGTAAAAGCATCGTGCAAATCACGAAATTGCATCAATTCGCTGGTACAGCCTGGCGTATTGTCTTTGGGATAAAAAACCAAAATCGTTTTGTAACCGCGCAAATCGTCCATCGACAAAGTCCTTGCATTGGTCAGAGGGCAAGAAAAAGATGAAGTCATAAAAAAGATAAAGTCATAAAAAATGAAAATTGAATCAAGGGCACTGCGTTAGCGTTAAATGCTTACCGTCAAATGGTTAGCGTCAAATGATTAGTGGCCATCAAATTCCAACAAAGTAAACAACGGCAAACCCGAATCGCGCAGTTTACGCGCCCCTCCCAAATCCGGTAAATCGACAATTGCCGCGCCTTCCATCACAGTGGCGCCCAATTGCTCTAGCAATTTTTTGCCCGCCAACATCGTGCCGCCACTGGCGATCAAATCATCCATCAACAAAATTTTGTCGCCTGATTTCACCGCGTCAATATGCAGTTCTATGCTGGCTTGACCGTATTCCAACTCATACGATTCGGTCACGACGGTATAAGGTAATTTTCCTTTTTTACGAATCGGAATAAAACCGACATTCAATTCGTAAGCAACTACCGAACCAATGATAAAACCCCGCGCATCCAGTCCTACCACGGCATCGGGACGCATGTTGGCGTCCATATAACGATGCACAAAGGCGTCGATCAAAATCCGAAATACTTTTGGATTTTGTAACAAAGGCGTGATGTCGCGAAACTGCACACCCGCAATCGGCCAGTCTGGTACGGTGCGAATGTATTGTCGCAAATATTCAGTCACAGGAAGATGCTTGTTCATCGTCATTCAGTCATCATTTACATAGGAGACGCCAGTATCGCGCCGGTACAAGCTCAAAACAAGCTCAAATTTAGGGCAGCGCGACCACGCAATTATCCGCATCTACCCGCATCTATTTTCACGCCCTCTTACAATGGCGACAGATTTTAAGTGCCTCACCACAAAAAAACGCCTCAGCAATATGCTTCACCACTATCTTTCACTCAAAAATTTCTATGAACTCCAGACGCATATTTCTTCAAGCAAGCCTCACCACCACGCTCGGCGCCAGTACAGTATTAAGCACCGCGACTGGTTTTGCCCAAGCGGTCACGCCGCCGCCTGAATTGCAGCCCATTCACACCACGGGCGAAGGTTTGGACGCGGGATTCATCACGCTGAAAAATGATCACACCGAAGTGCGTGCCTATCACGCTCAAAAAAAATCAAACCAAAAATTACCGATAGTTGTAGTCGTCAGCGAAATTTTTGGCGTACACGAACACATCGGCGATATTTGCCGACGTTTGGCACACGCCGGATATTTGGCCATCGCGCCTGAAATTTTTACTCGCTGGGGCGATCCCAAAATCATGCCCAATATCCAAGACATCATGAGCCAAGTCATCAGCAAAGCTGAAGACCGCCTGATTTTGTCGGATTTAGATGCCTGCCAAACGTGGGCGATTCAAAACGGTGGCGACGCCAATCGCGTCATGATTACCGGATTTTGTTTTGGTGGCCGAATCACCTGGTTGTACGCCGCACATAATGCCAAAGTCAAAGCCGCCGTCGCATGGTACGGCCGTCTTGAAGGCACGATCAGCGACAAAACGCCACAGCACCCGATTGATCTTGCCACGCAATTGCATGCGCCAGTGTTGGGACTATACGGCGGCGCAGATACCGGCATTCCACAAACCAGTGTCGAAAATATGCGCGCCGCTTTAGCCAAAGGAACGAGTGCCAGTAAAGCCTCGCAAATCACGGTATTTCCCAACGCCCCGCACGCGTTTAATGCCGACTATCGACCCAGCTATCAAAAAGAAGCCGCACAAGTCGCTTGGGCCGCAATGCTCGCATGGTTTGAACGTTACGGAAAATAAACCATGCAAGTCACGCAATTGCGATAAAAGAGCCATAAAAAAAGCGCACTCAAACATGCGCTTTTTTTTTGCAATAGCCAATTTAAGAATATTTTGAACACATCCCGTAATTACCCGCCGCGACGCATCATGTCAAAGAACTCGGCATTATTTTTGGTTTCTTTCATTTTGCCCAAAATGAATTCCATCGCTTCGATTTCATCCATGTCGTAAATCAATTTACGCAACACCCACGTTTTTTGCAGATCTTCGCGTTTGACTAACAACTCTTCGCGACGAGTACCTGATTTATTAAGATTCATCGACGGATAAACGCGCTTTTCAGCCAAACGACGTTCCAAGTGAATTTCCATATTGCCCGTTCCTTTGAACTCTTCGTAAATCACATCGTCCATCCGGCTACCTGTTTCGATCAGGGCCGTCGCGATAATCGTCAACGAACCGCCTTCTTCTAAATTACGCGCAGCACCAAAAAAACGTTTGGGGCGTTGCAAAGCGTTGGCATCGACACCCCCGCTGAGCACTTTGCCCGATGAAGGAATCACGGTGTTGTAAGCGCGGCCTAAACGGGTAATCGAATCCAACAAAATCACGACGTCTTTTTTCAATTCGACCAACCGTTTGGCTTTTTCAATCACCATTTCAGCGACTTGAACGTGACGCGTTGCCGGTTCATCAAAAGTCGAGGCAATCACTTCTCCGCGCACCGAACGCTGCATTTCAGTGACTTCTTCAGGGCGTTCGTCAATCAACAAAACAATTAACACCACATCAGGATGATTACTGGTAATGGCATGTGCCATGTTTTGCAACATCACTGTTTTACCCGATTTTGGCGAGGACACTATCAAACCCCGCTGCCCACAACCAATCGGCGCAAACAAATCAATGATGCGCGAAGTAATGTTTTCTTCTGCTTTGATGTCGCGCTCTAACAACATCGGGCGATTAGGATGCAGCGGCGTCAAGTTTTCAAACATGATCCGCGATTTTGATGCCTCAGGTGATAGACCATTCACCCGATCAACTTTGACCAATGCGAAATAACGCTCACCGTCTTTTGGTGTACGGACTTCGCCTTCAATCGAATCTCCCGTGTGCAAACCGAAGCGGCGAATTTGTGAGGGCGAAATATAAATATCGTCAGTTGATGCCATGTAACTTTCATCTGGCGAACGTAAAAATCCAAAACCATCTGGCAAAATTTCTAAGGTGCCATCACCAAAAACTTGCTCACCATTGCGCGCGCGTTTTTTCATGATGGCAAACATCAGCTCTTGCTTGCGCATACGCGCAGCATTTTCAATTTCAAGAGATGTGGCTAATTCAAGAAGCGCTGATACGTGGAGCGCTTTCAGTTCTGAAAGATGCATGGAAATAAAAATGTAAAAAAGAACTACAAAATACAGCGCATCAAAAATAAAACACGCCAGTGAAAATCAAAATTGGGATTTGTAAAAGGTCGCTCATTAGAGTGCGTAGTAAAGCACCGAGTAGAGCGCCCATTGTTTGAATAGCCGATTAAGATTATCAATCAAACAACGGGATTTTGAACAATCAGAAAAGTCACGTGGAAGAAGCTAATCAAATATTGCCGTCAATAAAAGTAATCAACTGACTTTTATTAAGAGCACCCACTTTTTGCGCAGCGACCGCGCCATTTTTAAACAAAATCAAAGTTGGGATGCCACGAATACCAACTTTTGCAGGAATATTCGGATTGCTATCCACATCGATTTTAGCGACCACAATTTTATCTGCGTACTCGCGCCCTACCTCTTCCAGTATTGGTGCAATCGCACGACATGGCCCACACCATTCCGCCCAGAAATCAAGCAAAACGGGCTTGTCCGACTTTACAACATCGGCTTCAAAACTGGTATCAGTAACGTGTTTTATATGATCAGTCATAAGGGTTCAGGTAAAAATTAAATTGGGGGTGATTCAGATTTTGGAATTGAATTTATGAGTCGCCTGAATCAGTTTTACATATTAAGGCATATTAAAAATACGCCGATCTGTAGACTGCTCATAAATAACTGACAGGTGCGCATATTACAGGCAAGTGAAAAAAAACCAAGTGCGCATTTTGTTGATCAATTTTGATTCGCTGTTTTGCTTCCTTGCTTAGGTGAGACACCGCCTTAGATTACGTTGCATCATTACGTTACATCGGATAATCGCCTGCATTGTAGTCCGAATGATGCCAATCGCGTCATCGTTTACGCTTTGACCGCCGACCTCTTTCCGACTTCATTCACTTCTCAATCATTTTTACCGAACCTATGGACAGCCTACACCGCGCATTACAAACTGTTTACACCCAACTGATCAGCGCGTCAGCACAATATGGTCAAGGCAGCATCGACGCAGAAGATGACGCTATTGCCCTAGTTTGTGATTCGCTCGCACTACCGCACGACGTCATTGACGGCGATGATTTTGCGCTCACTCCTGAACAACAAAATCGACTCTCAGAACGACTTGCACAACGCATCACGGCACATGTTCCGACCGCTTATTTAACGCAAAAATCCTGGTTGCAAGGTTATTCTTTTTATGTTGATCAACGGGTGATTATTCCGCGTTCATTCATCGCCGAATTAATTGTGACGCAATTTGAACCCTGGCTAGAACCCCACAAAATTAATCGTGCGCTGGATTTATGCTGTGGGTCGGGATGTTTAGCGATTTTGCTGTCAGAGTTTTTTCCTCACGCAAGCATTGATGCGTCAGATATTTCCAGTCGCGCTTTAGAAGTGGCACAAATCAATCGCGCACATTACGCAAAAGAATCGCAAATTCAACTGTATGAATCGAATTTATTTAGCGCCTTACACACTCAAAAATACGATCTAATCATTTGCAACCCGCCCTACGTCAACAGTCAAGCAGTTGTCGACCTACCCCGCGAATTTTGTCACGAACCCAAAATCGCCTTTGATGGCGGCATCGATGGCATGGATTTAATCCGAACCATTTTGCGCGATGCGCCCCAACACATGAACGATAGCGCCTTATTATTTATGGAAATCGGCAATGAATACGAGCATTTCATCAAGGCATTTCCAACATTAGACGTGATGTGGGTGGCCACTGAAACACGCGATGATGCTTTGTTTTTAGTCACTAAAGACGCGTTATCGCAAAACCTTGATCACACGCCCATACAAGAAGTAACGCCGCTAAACGCACAACACCATCCAAAATAAACGCCGATGTTTAGGATTCAAAAATCTTTATGCAGGATAAGTTTGACAGCATTTTTCTAGCCGCTATAATCCCTATCCTTTTTCAGCGCGGGAGTAGCTCA
>JAVKMA010000032.1:0-2985 GCA_031538685.1 Burkholderiaceae bacterium
CGGTGTTTATCGCAGCGGGGACTCAACCCAATACGGTTTTAGCGCGTGAAGATAAAGCTCATTTTCAGTTGGCGGGTAAGTATTTTGCGACGATTGATTGGGATGGTCAAACCGTCTCGCCTGAGTATGCGATGTGCAAACCAAAGACACCGCAAATGTTGGTACATAAAACCGCGGATGAGCGATTTGTGTCATTTTTTGGTGATTTACATCCTTCGTATTTCGGTAATGTAGTCAAAGCGATGGGGGCGGCAAAACAAGGTTATCCAACGGTGACCAAAGCCCTGCAACGACGTGCGCCAAGTTTGCAAAATATGTCGAATCAAAAAAATATTGATTTGGGTGCCGTACTCGCGCCACAACTGACCGCACGAATTCACGCGGTAAATCGGTTAACGCCACAAATTGTTGAAATCGTATTTGAAGCACCAATGGCGGCACGAGCATTTTTGCCAGGACAGTTTTACCGAGCACAAAATTACGCAAATTGGGCAGTTCAAACCAATATTGCTACATTACCGACGACGCTGGCGACCGAAGCTTTGGCGCTAACCGGCGCATGGGTCGATAAAGAAAAAGGATTAGTCGCGTGTATCGCCTTAGAAATGGGGGGGTCCAGTAATTTATGCGCAGATTTCGTTATTGGTCAAAACGTGGTGTTGATGGGGCCAACGGGCGAACCAACACACATCAATGCGCAAGAAACCGTGATTTTGATCGGTGGGGGATTAGGTAATGCGGTGCTATTTTCAATCGGTAAAGCATTTCGTGCGGCCGGATCAAAAGTTCTATATTTTGCCGGTTATAAAAAATTAGCAGACCGTTACAAAATTGCCGACATCGAAGCCGCAGCCGATGTGATTGTCTGGTGCTGCGACGAAGCGCCAGGATTCCAAGCAACGCGAGTTCAAGATAAAACTTTTGTCGGCAATATGGTGATGGCGATGCAGGCGTATGGACGTGGTAATTTAGGCCAATGCGCGATTGCCATGTCTGAGGCGCAGCGCCTGATTGTGATTGGTTCTGATCGCATGATGGCGGCGGTTGCGCGGGCGCGGCATGAGGTCTTAAAACCCTTGTTAAACCCGAATCACGTCGCAATTGGCTCGATTAACAGTCCGATGCAATGCATGATGAAAGAAGTTTGCGCGCAATGTATTCAAGCGCAAATTGACCCCGTCAGCGGAAAAGTGTCCTACGTTTTCACTTGCGCGCAACAGGATCAAGAGCTTGATTTAGTTGATTTCGAACATCTGGCAACGCGCTTGTTGCAAAACAGCGTGCAAGAAAAAGTCACCGCACAGTTTTTGCAATTAGCACATGAATAGTCTTATCAAAATAACATGAGCGACATGTCATTCAAATGAACAATGGAGTTCAATTCATAAAAATTGATGATGATCAGGCGGGTCAAAGAATTGACAATTTTTTGACCAAGTCGTGCAAAGGCGTACCCAATTCACACATTTATAAAATTTTGCGCGCGGGGGCGGTTCGGGTTAATAAAAAACGAATTGAAGCCAATTATCGATTGCAAATCGGTGATGTTTTACGCATACCGCCGATCCGCGTCGCGGAACCGGTTACACCAATTCACCAAGCAATTCCAGATTTAGCATCCTTGCCGATCTTGTTTGAAGATGACGCGCTGTTGATTGTGAATAAACCTGCTGGATTAGCGGTGCATGGCGGATCGGGAATTTCTTTTGGAGCGATCGAACAACTTCGTCACCAAAGACCACAAGCAAAATTATTGGAATTAGTCCATCGCTTAGATCGCGAAACTTCGGGAATTCTGGTCGTTGCGAAAAAACGCAGCGCTTTGGTTCACCTGCATGCGCAATGGCGCGCGGGAGGCCCACAAAAACAGTATTTGGCATTGATTCGTGGCCACTTAAGCAAACCAAAAGAAGACGTTCGTTTGCCGCTTTACAAGTATGTTGATGCAAAAGGTGAGCGACGAGTTCGGGTTGATCATGAATTGGGGCAAGCAGCACGCACGATTTTTTCAGTACAAGAGTCCTTCAGCCGATTTTCTTTGGTTAAAGCCTTATTAAAAACCGGTCGGACGCATCAAATTCGTGTTCATTTAGCCGCTTTGAATACGCCAATTCTGGGTGATTCTCGTTATGGTGACGCGTCGCTCAATCAGCAACTGTTAATCGGTAAAGCGCATCAAACACCTTTTAGTCGAATGTTTTTACACGCCAGTGAATTACGTTTGATTCATCCGATAACTTTATCTGAGATGACTTTTAAAGCCGATTTACCTGACGATTGTGAACACTTTCTAAACAGTATCAGGACATAAATCTTAGGAGTACTCTGTAAAAGCAGGGGTATCCTCTGGTCTTTGGCGCCCACACTTTGGGGCAGAGTCAATGCGGTGTGCCTCGAACCATTTTCCACCTAGATCTGACGCAACATGGGCTCACATCAAATATAGATTTTTGGAATTCAAAATGAATCAAGCGTCTACTTTGTGTCGTGTTTGCCTATTCGATTGCAAGCCTTTTTACCCATGGGGAAAAGATGACACAAGTCCATCCTATGCAATATGCCCTAACTGTAATGTGGAGTTTGGATACGAAGACAGTACTCCTGAAGGAGTCAAACAGTATCGCTCCCAGCTTATGAAAAAAAAGAGAACTCTGCGAAACTGTTGGTGGGTCTGGGCGATTGAGAAGCTAATAGAGCAAAGATATTTAAAAAAGGTCTCACCATGAAAACGATAGAAGTACCGGACTATGTTGCAGATGATTTTGACAAATCGTTGCGACAACCAAACCCAAATCCAGGTTCAGTTGAAAGGAGTTTGGAGCGTGTTTACAAATTGATTGCGCACACATTGGCGGACCATAAAGAACTGGAGTGGGAGGTCAATGGAAGTCAATATTTTTCAGAAACACGCGATAACCCCTTGGGGTTTCAACGTGTGGGAGACAAGTTTTACATCTATGGTGAAGAGCGTGGACAGCGTACCGC
>JAVKMA010000033.1:0-9020 GCA_031538685.1 Burkholderiaceae bacterium
CGTGTTAGTTCGGCGACGACAAAATCAATATCATTTAAGGGCGCGTCTTGATACGCGGATTCGTACTGACGCAAGGCTTGCACCACGGTTAAGCGAGAAAAAGGCGCGCTTAAGGATAAAGCTTGACCGTTGACTGATAACTCGGTGCCGCCGCATACCACTGTGGCCAGTTGGGCAATCAGGCTTTCGGTGAAACTCATCAACCAGCGGTAGTCGGTGTAGGCCGCATAAAACTCCATCATCGTGAATTCGGGATTGTGGCGTGGCGATAAACCTTCGTTACGAAAATTACGATTGATTTCAAATACACGCGGTAAGCCGCCCACGATCAAACGTTTTAAATACAGTTCAGGTGCGATGCGCAAGAACATCTGCATATCCAGTGCGTTGTGGTGGGTGATAAAAGGTTTGGCGGCGGCACCACCAGGAATCGGATGCAACATCGGTGTTTCAACTTCTAAAAACTGTGCCTCAACCATGACGCGGCGCAGTTCACTCAAAATTCGTGAGCGCGTGATAAAAATTTTGCGCGTTTCTTCATTGGTAATTAAATCGACATAACGTTGGCGATAACGTGTTTCT
Organism: Burkholderiaceae bacterium; assembly: GCA_031538685.1. Taxonomy (GTDB): domain Bacteria; phylum Pseudomonadota; class Gammaproteobacteria; order Burkholderiales; family Burkholderiaceae; genus JAVKLU01. The sequence goes on from JAVKMA010000033.1 coordinate 583, forward strand.
TGATCGGCCAAGCCATGAAATTTTTCGGGCAAAGGACGTAAGGATTTGACCAACAATCGAATCTCAGTCGCGTGCACTGACAGTTCGCCCGTTTTAGTTTTAAAGAGCGTTCCTGTGCACGCCAAAATATCACCTAAATCGTAATGTTTAAAGGCTTCATGCGTTGCAGCACCCACATGTTCATCGCTGATGTAAAGTTGAATTCGACCTTCGGCGTTTTTTCCTGAACCATCAATCAAAGTTGCAAAAGACGCTTTTCCCATCACCCGCTTTAACACCATGCGACCGGCGATTGATACGGGTGTCGCTTGTTCTTGCAAAGTTTCACGTGCGAGTTCACCGTATTGTTCGTGCAAGGCCGCAGCTTGATTTTTAGGTACAAAATTATTGGGGTAAGCGCAACCTAATTGACGTAAGGCCGCCAATTTTTGACGACGTTCCTCAAAGGGTGAAACAGCATCGTGAACAGTAGAGGTGGGCGATTGCGATGCGGGCATAGACGTCGACATTATCGATAAATGAAGGGAAAGATTAGTGGGGTCTTTCATGTGTGGGTTGAATCTGATTATGGCCCAGAGTCAAGCGCAAAGCGATGAATGGGTGATTCAAAATAAGGTAAAAGAAAAAGAGGGCGCATTGCGCCCTCTTGAATCATTAAAAGAACGATCAGTTTTTGCTTTGATCGACCAATTTATTTTTAGCAATCCACGGCATCATCGCTCGCAATTGAGCACCGACTTGTTCAATCGGATGTTCTGCCATCAAGCGGCGACGTGACAACAAGGTTGGTGCGCCCGCTTTATTTTCCAAAATAAAGCTTTTGGCATATTCACCGTTTTGAATATTTTTTAAAGCCAAACGCATCGCCGCCCGGGATTCGTCTGTAATCACTTGAGGACCTGTGACGTATTCACCGTATTCCGCATTGTTTGAAATCGAGTAATTCATGTTTGCGATACCGCCTTCATAAATTAAATCGACGATCAATTTTAATTCGTGCAAGCACTCGAAATATGCCATTTCAGGGGCGTAACCAGCTTCGGTCAAAGTTTCAAATCCGGCTTTGATCAATTCGACAGCACCTCCGCACAATACGGCTTGCTCACCAAATAAATCGGTTTCAGTTTCTGCGCGAAAAGTCGTTTCGATAATCCCTGCACGGCCACCGCCGTTGGCCATTGAGTATGACAGGGCAATCGCGCGGGCTTTACCCGAAGGGTCTTGATGCACGGCAATTAAATGAGGGACACCGCCGCCTTGTGAATAAGTATTGCGAACGGTATGACCTGGTGCTTTAGGTGCGACCATGAATACGTCTAAATCTTCACGCGGTATGACTTGGCCGTAATGTACGTTAAAGCCATGTGCAAACGCCAGCGCAGCGCCTTTTTTGGCATTGGGTGCGACTTCTTTTGCGTACACTTCAGCGATGGTTTCATCAGGCAACAACATCATGATGATGTCAGCTGTTTTGACTGAATCAGCGACTTCAGCGACGTTTAGTCCTGCGGCTTTGGCTTTGTTCCATGATGCGCCACCGGCGCGAACGCCGACCGTAACTTTAACGCCGGATTCGTGTAAATTGAGCGCGTGCGCATGGCCTTGGCTACCGTAACCAATAATGGTGACAGCTTTACCTTTGATGAGTGATAAATCACAGTCTTTGTCGTAAAACACTTTCATGGAGGTTCCTTTTATTGAGATAAAAATGAAAAGAGGCGTTGTAGGTAGTGCAGATACTGAATTAAATTTTTAATACTCGCTCGCCACGCGCCATACCGCTACCACCCGTGCGCACGGTTTCTAAGATTAAAGTTTGATCGACCGATATTAAAAAAGCATCCATCTTCGATTTGTTACCCGTTAATTCAACGGTATAGGTTTTTTCTGTTACATCAATAATACGGCCACGGAAAATATCAACAGTACGTTTGATTTCTTCGCGGTCTTTACCGATGGCGCGTAATTTAACCATCATCAATTCGCGCTCAACAAAAGAGTGTTCGGTTAAGTCAACGACTTTGATCACCTCAATCAAACGATTTAAATGCTTGGTGATTTGTTCAATCACATCATCTGAACCAACCGTCACAATGGTCATGCGCGATACTGAAATATCTTCAGTCGGTGCGACGGTCAAAGTCTCAATGTTGTAACCCCGCGCGGAAAACAATCCCACCACGCGAGAGAGGGCGCCCGCTTCGTTCTCTAAAAGTATCGAAATAATATGTCGCATGCTTATAACTCCTCTGAACCTAATAGCATATCAGTCAAGCCTTTACCTGCTTTGACCATAGGCCAGACGTTTTCTTCACGATCGGTAATAAAATTCATGAATACCAATTTGTCTTTTTGTGCGAAAGCGTCCCTCAACACGGTTTCGACATCGCTCGGTTTTTCAATGGTAATACCAACATGGCCATAGGCTCTGACCAGCGCATCAAAATCTGGTAAAGAGTCCATGTAAGACTCGGCGTAACGTTTGCCGTAATCCAATTGCTGCCACTGTCGTACCATGCCCAAATAACGATTATTTAACAAAATAATTTTAGGCGTTAAGTGATATTGTTTGCAGGTCGCGAGTTCTTGAATACACATTTGAATGGAGCCTTCGCCTGTGATACACGCGACATCTGCATTAGGGTTGGCCATTTGCACCCCCATGGCATAGGGAAGTCCAACACCCATTGTGCCTAAACCGCCTGAATTGATCCAGCGGCGCGGTTCGTTAAATGGATAGTATTGTGCGGCCCACATTTGATGTTGGCCGACATCCGAGGTAATAAACGCATTTCCAGCAGTAACTTTGTGCAAAGTTTCTACCACGAACTGCGGTTTAATCACGCTTGACGAAGATTGATATGCGAGGCATTTTTTACCGCGCCATTCATTAATTTGTCGCCACCACGCATCAATGGGTTTGGGCGTTGTTTCTTTTAACCCTTCTAAAATTTCTAACAAAACGACGTTGACATCACCAACAATGGGCACATCGACTTTGACGCGTTTTGAAATTGATGACGGATCAATATCAATATGAATAATTTTGCGCGGGATACTGGCGAAGTTTTTTGGACTGCCAATCACGCGATCATCGAAACGTGCCCCCACCGCAATTAACACATCGCAATGCTGCATGGTCATGTTGGCTTCGTAAGTACCATGCATGCCGGGCATACCGATGTACTCGGACGCATCGGCGCGGCAGGCACCTAAACCCATCAAGGTGTTGGTGCAAGGCGCGCCGGTTTTACTAATCAGTTGGCGTAAAGCATTGCTGGCATTGGCGAGAATCACACCACCACCGCTGTAAATCAGTGGACGTTCAGCGTCTTTAATCAGTTGAATCGCGCGTTTAATTTGCCCACTATGTCCGCGCGCGATGGGGACATACGAGCGCATCGAGATCGATTGTGGGTAGATAAACGGAGCGGTATTAACGGTAATGTCTTTAGGAATATCGACCAATACTGGACCAGGGCGACCAGATTGCGCGATGTAAAAGGCTTTTTTGATGGTTGCCGCTAAATCGCGAACATCTTTGACTAAAAAATTATGTTTGACGCAAGGACGGGTAATCCCAACTGTATCGCACTCTTGAAATGCGTCTTGCCCAATTGCGTGCGTTGGCACTTGACCCGAAATAATAATCAGGGGAATTGAATCCATATAGGCCGTCGCGATACCAGTGACGGCATTGGTCACGCCAGGGCCAGAGGTCACCAGTGCGACACCGACTGAATTGGATGCGCGGGAATAAGCATCCGCTGCATGTACGGCGGCTTGCTCGTGACGCACCAAAATGTGTGCGAATTTATCTTGCTTGTAAATCTCGTCGTAGATGTACAAAACTGATCCACCAGGATAGCCAAAAACGTGTTTGACTCCTTCGGCATGTAAACATTGAATCAGAATTTCGGCGCCCGATAAAATCGGCGGCGCTGATGCTGCTGTGCTCGTAATGGAAACGGACGAGGCGTCCGCAGTAGATGATGGTGAGTTCATAACTTCCTTTCTCAAAGACGGGAAATGTCACCGTAACACCCTCTTTAACAAGTCTGTAATGATTTGTGGTGTTTTAGTCGCTCAGTAATTGGGACTGGACACTGTCTCATTGAAACAGTGCTGTCGCGTCTATGGTAATTTATTAAAAATTAAAATCGGCACGACACATCACAATACTTTTTGACCCAACAGTCACTGACATCACACACCGACGCGCGGTAACGCGAGAGGAGCTAGGGCAACCGGAAAAGGCGAAAAGTATCCTGTTCTGGAAGTTTAGTCAAGATTTTTATCGTGGCGGCGACTTAAATTGACTGATCTTATGTCGTGAGTTCTACAGTGAATGTGGTTTAATCCCACGTAAATAAGCCAAGGCAGCGGCAATAAAAATCAAAATAAAAGACAGTTCGATTCCAACCCATAAATTTACTGGGAAAGGGTCGACGATGCGCATCAAGGCCTCGGTTAAATACAAACACGCAATCAGTAAGCCCCACTTTACAGTCCGTGGACGTAGATAAACGATGCCACGCAATAAAAATAAAAGGGGAATAATTTTCAGCACCAACATTGATCCCCCTGGACGTAAGGGGGCGCCGCGCAGCTCCCACCACAATCCCGAAAAAATAATGCCAACAAATCCGATGATGGATAAATACCCCCAGAGTTTGTCATGTGATTTTAGTGAACTCATAAAGATTTGTGCGACAGTAAAACCGCGGTGTGTGCCAATCGAGCGCCTTGTTGGCGCGCCAGTGTTTTTTCAATGTCACTCAGATTCGAATTGTCGTTAGTGCCGGCAACATGACTGCTACCGTAAGGCGTACCACCTTCTTGAGTGCGCCCCAATTCAGTATTGTGAAAAGGGATTCCTAAAACCATCATGCCATGATGTAATAAGGGCAAAATCATCGATAACAGTGTCGATTCTTGTCCTCCGTGCATGCTGCTGCTCGAGGTAAAAACCGTCGCGGGTTTTCCCACCAAAGCGCCCTGTAGCCATAAAGCCGCCGTGCTATCGATAAAGTGTTTCATCGGCGCAGCCATATTGCCAAAACGAGTCGGCGAGCCCAAAGCCAATCCCGCGCATTGATGCAATTCTTCCAAAGATACGTAAGGTGCGCCATGATTGGGCACGCTAGCCTCGTTCGTACACACACTGCTGACGCGAGGAACTGTGCGCAGCATCGCTTCACAATTTTTGACGGACTCCACTCCTAAAGCAATTTGTTCAGCCAGTTGGCGAGTTGCGCCGTGAGTTGAGTAGTACAGCACCAAAATGTTATGCATGATTTATCGATTAAAAATAAAGTGAATCAGTATCAGTGAAAGGATCAAATCTGATGAAGTGATGTGGCAAATTACGAGCGGTAATCGGCGTTAATACTGACGTATTCGTGCGATAAATCAGAAGTCCATAAGGTATAAGTTTCCGTGCCTCGGTTAAGCAAAACGCGCACGGTAATTTCAGCTTGCGCCATGACGGCTTTCCCCGCAGATTCTTCATATGACGCGGCGCGCCCACCAAATTGCGCGACTAACACTTCATTTAAATAAAGTGTAATGAGATTGGTGTCTAGATCGTCTACTCCCGCGTAACCAATCGCTGCGAGGATACGTCCCAAATTCGGATCATTGGCATAAAACGCCGTTTTGACTAAAGGCGAGTGGGCGATTGCGCGGGCAATTTGCCGGCATTCCGCGCGCGTTTTGCCGCCGTTAATTTGCAAGGTAATAAATTTAGTCGCGCCTTCAGCATCTCGCACAATTAATTGTGCTAATTCAGTGGCAACTTCAGTCAACGTCGCGCGCAGGGTTTCTAAACCTTGCGCGGATAAGACGTGTTTCCCTGTCGCGATCAGCATGAATGAATCGTTGGTGGAGGTATCACCATCAATCGTGATCGCGTTAAATGAGGCGTCGGCAATTTCCCCGCACCAGCTCTGCAAAATATCGTTAGGGACCAAGGCATCGGTCAGGACAAAGCCCAGCATTGTGGCCATGTTAGGGGCAATCATTCCCGCGCCTTTGCTAATTCCGGTGATCGTGATGAGTTGATCATCAATCGTGACTTGGCGCGAACTGGCTTTGGGTAAGGTATCGGTCGTCATAATTGTCTGCGCAGCGGCAAGCCAATTGGCAAAATTGTGATACGCCAAGGGCAGGGCGGGCAACAATTTATCCATCGGCAAATATTCCATGATCACGCCAGTTGAAAAAGGCAGTATTTGCGTGGTTTGACAGCCAATAATTTTTGCTAAGGCAGCGCAGGTGCTGCGCGCATCCTCTAAACCTTGTGCGCCAGTGCCTGCGTTAGCGCAACCGGTATTGATTACAAGTGCGCGAATGGATTGTTTGCTGGTTTGATTTTGCGCTTGAGTTTTGGCGAGGTGACTCTGAGATATTTGAACTGGCGCAGCGCAGTATTTATTTTGTGTAAAAACGCCTGCAACCTCTGCCCCTTCATCAAGTACGATGATTAAACAATCATCGCGCAATGCTTTTTTGATACCGGCTTGAGTAATTCCCAAGCGGACGCCCGCAACAGGAAACAAGGACTCGGTTGTAATTTTAGGAAACAAAACGGGCATTTTCAATATCCTTTAAAAAATGAATTTATATATTTGGTTCAGTTTCCTTTTAGCCGCAATGGCAATAGCCATCTCGCCAGGAAATGGCGCATTATTAAGCATGGCTCATGGTTTGGCTTATGGCTTTCGTCGGACGCACATTACGGTGCTAGGCTTACAGTTTGGTTTAGTCATGGTGATGTTGATTTCTGGCTTGGGCTTAGGCGCACTGCTCAAAACCTCGCCCAGGGCATTTTTGATATTAAAACTGAGCGGTGGTATTTACTTAATTTACTTGGGCTGGCAGCAAATTCGCAGTGCAAAAACGAATAATAGTTTGAGCCCAGTCGCGCACAGCGATATCTTACCCTCTGCATGGTCACGATTTTTACAAGGATTTATTTGCGATATTACGAACGCTAAAGGGATCGTGTTTATGGTGGCGATGTTGCCACAATTTATGGAGGCGGATAAACCGATATTGGGGCAGTTGGCCATTCTGATCGTCACGATGGTTTTTGTTGATACCCTTGTGATGCATGGATACGCGCTCTTGGCCAGCAAAATGGCACATTTGCTGCGTAACCCTCGTGCTAGAACGCGTTTAAATTATGTCTTTGGTATTGTGTTGGTATTAGTTGGGTTATCCGTTTTTTTTGTCTCTTCAGGAAACTAAGGCTGAATATTGCAAATTAGGAGTTACAAATGATTTTGATCACAGGTGGCGCGGGTTTTATTGGCAGTAATTTTGTTCATCAATGGTGTCAAGAAATGGAGGAGCCGATCGTTAATGTTGATAAATTAACGTATGCGGGTAATTTGATGAATTTAGCGGATTTGAGCACTAATACTAAACATATTTTTGTTCACTGCGATATGGCCGATAGCGTTCGGATCGGTGGGTTGCTGATGCAATATCAACCCCGCGCCGTGATTAATTTTGCGGCAGAGAGTCATGTCGATCGATCGATTCATGGACCTGAAGCCTTTATCCAAACCAATATAGTGGGGACCTTTAAATTATTGGAGAGCGTGCGTTCGTATTGGCAAAAATTGCAAGGTGATGCGCAAAGTAGTTTTCGGTTTTTGCACGTCAGTACGGATGAAGTGTATGGAACTTTAGCGCCCTCTGATCCTGCTTTCACCGAGCAAACTCCGTATCAACCTAATAGTCCCTATTCGGCCAGTAAAGCGGCGAGCGATCATCTGGTACGGGCGTGGCATCACACGTATGGTTTACCAATTTTGACGACTAATTGCAGCAATAATTATGGGCCGTTTCACTTTCCCGAAAAACTCATTCCATTGATGATTTTGAATGCCCTACAAAATAAAAAATTACCCATTTATGGCGATGGACAACAAGTACGCGATTGGTTATACGTCAAAGATCATTGCCGTGCGATCAGGCGTGTTTTAGAGAGTGGGCGCGTCGGCGAAACTTATAACGTGGGTGGTTGGAATGAAAAGAAAAACCTGGATGTCGTGCGTTTGATCACGGCACTTTTGGATGAACTGAGTCCGCGTGCAGGCGCTCTGTCATATGCCGATCAAATCAGTTTTGTGACCGATAGACAGGGACATGATCGCCGCTATGCGATTGACGCGAGTAAGATTGAACGAGAGCTGGGCTGGCGCCCACAAGAAACTTTTGAAACAGGCATTCGTAAAACGGTTGAATGGTTTTTAACCAATACTGATTGGGTCGCAAAAACCAGTAGTGGTGCTTATCGTGATTGGATTGATACGCAGTATTCAACCAAGGAGAATCAATCATGAGTCATTACATCACAAAGCGTAAAGGAATTATTTTGGCAGGCGGTTCGGGGACACGCTTGTACCCCGTGACGCAAGCAGTATCCA
>JAVKMA010000034.1:0-3158 GCA_031538685.1 Burkholderiaceae bacterium
AAATTTAAGGTGCCGGACGTTGCAAAAGTCAGTTGGTAACCAAACGCAATGACCGCATAAATCATTCCCAGCGCAATACCGCTGTAAAGCAGTTGCAGTAAATATTCCATATTAAGTCCTTGATAAAAGAGGCTAAAAACCTTGAATAAGGTCAGCAATGCGTTCTCAAGCTGACGAATACGAATCTTTCGGATCTAAGTCTATCCTTAAGAAAATCGCTTATTCCTGACGTAAAAATGGCTCGGGAATCCCGAGCCATTTCGATGGCTTTTACAATCAATGATAGATTGAAAATTACTTTACACGAACCACGCGCCCATCTTCAACCTGTCCCATCACTGGAACGCCGGCTTCAATCGCTTCGTGATCAGTTGCGCTGAATGGCTTTTTGTAAGTCGTCACAACGCCTTCAATCGTTTCGTTCAAATTTTCTAATGCCAAACGGACTTTGTCGCCATCAGTCGTACCTGCTTGTTTGATCGCTGCTGCCAAAATATAAACTGAGTCATAACCTTGCGCAGCTGACACTGGCGAAGGAATACGGCCGCCTGCTGGTGAGTAGGCTTTTACGTAAGCATCGATGAAAGTTTTACGCTTTGGAGTATTTCCTTCTTGAATGAAGGTTTGTGGCATTGTTGCGCCGGCGCTGTTTTTACCCGCGTTATCGATAAAGTTTGACATTGACAAAGTCCAACTACCAATCATCGGGACTTTCCAGCCTAATTTCTCCATACCGTTCGCAATCTGAGCTAACTCAGGTCCAATCGCGTAAGTCAAAATCGCTTGAGCACCTGCTTGGCGGGCTTTCAACAATTGCGGAGTCATATCAACGTCTTTCACGTTGAATTTTTCGACGGCAACTGCTTTCATTTTTTTACTATCCAAAACTTTTTCCAAGTCTTCACGACCCAACTGTCCATAATTCGTCGAATCAGCAAGAATCGCTAATTTAGTAAAATTACGACACAAGGCCTCGTCAATAATCATCGACGCTTGCAAGCCGTCGCTCGCTGATGTTCTAAAAACAAAGTTAGTCTGGAATTCTGGTGCGACAAATTGCTTGGTAATTGCACTACCTGTTGCCACGTTGTTGATGACAGGGATTTTTGCTTCTTGATAAAAACGTTGCGACGCCAAGGCAACACCGGTATTGATATAGCCCAAAACCGCAACGACATTTTCTTTATTGATCAATTCTTGAGCAATTTGCACACCGCGCTCGTTTTTAGCTTCGTCATCACGTTCAACTAATTCAATTTTGCGCCCTAAAACGCCGCCTTTAGCATTGATTTCAGCCGTCGCCAATTTGGCGCCATCACGCATAGAAGTCCCCATTGGCGCTGAACCGCCTGTGTATGGGCCTGAAACAGCTACTTTAATGGGGTCGGCAGCGATCGCATAAGCGCTCAGCGCTAATGTGCTCAACAATACTGCGTTAGTGATAATTTTTTTTGCGAACATGTGTTGTCTCCTAAAGTTAACGGGATGATGCAGTTAAATAAAAATTACTACAGGCTTACTACTTTTCGAAGTATACCATAAAACGGCGAATTCCCTGAGCTATCCAGTTTAATAAACCATCGACATGATTGGACGCTAGTGTGATCGCCGCCCTACCCTGCTCAAACTATTTAAACGCCATCTTAAAATCGTGGCAGATCTTGATGTCGAGATGTCGAGGGTTTATTAGTCGAATGATGCCGCCGACCGTGTTCAAAACATCGGGATAAAGTTGGAATCGCTTTATTGGGATTGAGTAGGTTTAATGGATCAAAAGATTTTTTTACAGCAAAAAAAATGCCTCGCTCCTCGTTCGAGAATTGCGTACACATCGGCCCTAACTTCTCAACCCCAACCCCATGTTCACCTGTAATGGTACCGCCAGCACTGATGCACAATTCTAAAATTTCTGTTCCAAAATCTTCTGCGCGTTCAAATTCACCAGGGATGCTTGCGTTAAATAAGATTAAAGGATGTAAATTCCCATCCCCTGCGTGAAAGACGTTAGCGCAACCTAAACCATATTTTTGAGTCATTTGCTCAATCTGCTCCAACACCGCGCCGATTTGATGGCGTGGAATCGTCCCATCCATACAGTAATAGTCAGGAGAAATTCGACCAGCGGCGGGAAATGCATTTTTGCGCCCCGACCAAAAACGTTGCCGCTCCGCCTCATTATCAGAAACGGTCAAGCGCGTCGCGCCTGATTGCGTCAAAAGCGCCGACATCAGGGCAATTTCGTTGGCAACTTCGACCGCACTGCCATCCGATTCGCACAACAAAATCGCCGCTGCATCAGTGTCATAACCAGCTTTCACAAAAGGCTCGACCATCCGGGTTGAAGTTTGATCCATCATTTCCAATCCTGCTGGGATTAAACCCGACGCAATCAAGTTTGACACCGCTTGAGCGGCTAAATTGACTGAAGGAAAAGACGCCATAATCACTTGCGTTACTTGCGGTTTTGGCGTTAATTGCACCGTTACCTCGGTCACTATGCCCAACATTCCCTCAGAGCCAATCACTAGGGCTAATAAATCTAAGCCATCTTCACCCATAGCACGATCAAAAATCAATATTTCGCCATCAATCGTCACTAAACGTAGGGCTTCGATATTATGAATAGTCAAACCATACTTTAAACAATGTACACCACCAGAGTTTTCCGCCACATTGCCGCCAATTGTGCACGCAATTTGCGACGAAGGGTCCGGTGCGTAATACAAACCCCTTGCGTTAACCGCGTCACTAATCGCTAAATTGCGAACCCCGGGTTGAACCGTCCCACGACGATGAACTTCATCAATCGATAAGATGCGATTCATCCTGACAGTCGTCACGACAATGCCATTGTGTAAAGGCAGCGCTCCGCCAGACAAGCCGGTACCTGCCCCCCGAGGCACAATTGGAATTTGATGCTGTTGGCAAGTTTTTAAAATGTTGATAACGTCTTGCTCAGACTCAGGCAAAACTACGAGCGGTGGCGTTTGGGTATATGCAGATAAACCATCACAGGCATATACCCGTGTTTGTTCCTGCTCTTGCAAAATTTGCGCAGGCCTTAAACAGCCTTGCAAAGCCGTGATAAAAGCCGCTGGCAAAATAATCGGTTCAAGAGGCGTCATAGCTCAATAAATTAGAGATGTTTACTACTTGTT
>JAVKMA010000035.1:0-5026 GCA_031538685.1 Burkholderiaceae bacterium
ACAGAAAGCGTCTTGTTCTGCAATGTCAAAAATCAAGAGCGCGAAATTTGGGACGGATATCGTTTTGGCCCTGAAGCTGCCGCGACGGTATTTGGTTTTGACCGCGCGCTTCCGATCGAAACCTTGAATGAACAAATGCCGCAATGGTTAAAACAAAGCGAGCAGTTTTTCTTTCCTTTGCATACACCAAACGTGGCGCGTTTTCCTTTGAACCAATGGTTTGATAGGGTTCGCTCACAAATTCGTAGCGGTGCAAAACTTCCCCTAAAACATATTGATGTTTGCGCGATCATTGATGATATGCGCTTACATAAGGATTCTCTAGAACAAGATTTGATGCGAACGGCGGCGTGCATTTCAGCGGGCGCCCATATTCGCGCAATGCAAGCCTGCCGCATTGGTATGCCTGAATACGCGCTCGAGGCAGAATTACTACATGAATTTCGTCGCCATGGCGCAGATGGGCCGGCCTATGGATCAATTGTTGGGAGCGGCGCTAACAGTTGCATTTTGCACTACCGCGCAGGTGACGCCATCATCAAAGATGGGGATATGGTTTTAATTGATGCTGGCTGCGAATATCAAGGTTATGCAGGAGACATCACACGAACCTTTCCCGCTAACGGGCGTTTTAATCAAGCGCAAAAGGACTTGTATGAGTGTGTTCTGGCGGCGCAGTTAGCGGCTATTGATGCCGTTAAAGTCGGCGCAGAATTCACTCACCCACACGATGTCGCTTTGCGGATTTTGGTGCAAGGAATGTTTGATTTTGGTTTATTACAAAAGACACGACATGGCAATGTTGATCAAGCGATTGATCAAAAACATTACTCGCGTTTTTATATGCACCGGACCAGTCATTGGCTGGGTTTGGATGTTCACGATGTGGGCTCTTACGTGCAATCAATTGATGGACAATCCCAAGCGCGATATTTGGCGCGCAATATGGTGTTGACTATTGAACCTGGCCTTTACGTTCGCCCTGCTGACGATGTTTCAGAGGCATATTGGAATATCGGCATCAGAATTGAAGACGACGTTTTAGTGACCGATACCGAACCTAAAATATTGTCTTGTGATGCACCAAAAACCGTGATGCAAATTGAATCAACGATGCAGAACTCATCATAAATGTTGTTTAAAAACCATTAATCATGCGATTGACGCTGATTTAAAGCTTACATAAAGATATTCTGACGCGCGATGAAGGTGGTTTTGTGCTAAAATCGCTAAAGTCTTAATGTAAAGTCTTAAGTATTTTGAGGAGCTCATTGAGATAATTCATATTTTTTGGCCTAATGCCATCAATTTTTATCTAACGATTGTTCAAAAAAATAATATGATGTTTAAAGATTCCCGCCTTTCGCTCTTCGTACTAAACCTAATGAATGGCGCTATTGCTATCGTCGCTATTTCTATCGCTTTAGTCAGCTCAACTGCGTACGCAACTGAAGCCTCGCCGCGATTAAATAAGCTGCAAAGTCAAACCGCTTTGGCTCAAACCTCATCCCCCATAATTGTTGCGTCTAATCCTGAGGCCAGCTCCTCAAATGTATTATTGGAAAACGCTGCGACTCAAACAAATATGACACAAGTGGACGATGAGATGACTGAAGAAGAGTCGCTCGCTAATTCCACCTCGACAGACCTCGTCACGGCTCATGAACTTTCGGTACGTGCAAAGTATGCACTCCTCATCGACAGAACCAACGATCAAGTCATTTACAACAAAAATGCTGACACTTCGGTCCCCATCGCTTCAATCACTAAGTTGATGACCGCTTTAGTCATAATGAACAGCAGCCTTGATTTAGAGCAAAATTTACGTGTTGAACGCGAAGACTTAGTAGGTTCAGGACGTAAAAAATTACGTGTTGGTACTGTCATGCCACGCCGCGCATTTTTAAAATTAGCGTTAATGTCATCGGACAATGTTGCCGCGCATGTTTTAGGACGTACTTATAAAAACGGATTGAGTGCTTTTGTAAAAGAAATGAACAACACGGCCCAAAATTTAAAAATGAGCCGCACTCGTTTTGTTGAACCCACGGGACTACAAAGCGATAACCATTCAAGTCCTTGGGATTTGGTCAAACTACTTGATGCGGCACAAGTTCACCCTATGATTCGCTCGTACTCAACCAGCGAATCACTAAAAATAAAAATGGGGCGACGCTTAGTCAACTACCGCAGCTCTAACGGCCTTGTTCGTTCGGGCAAATGGAGCATTGATATTCAAAAAACAGGGTTTATCAACGAAGCGGGACGTTGCTTAGTCATGCAATTTCGCTTGCACGACAGGCCTTTTGTCGCGGTGTTATTAGATAGTCGCGGCAAAACTGGGCGCATTATTGACTCTCTCGCGATTCGATCATGGTTAGAACAACACTACGCTCCGCTAGCACAAATAAAACCTGTTCCAGTTATTGAGATTGCGCGCTCAACAACTTTATAAACAGATAGTGTTGTGCGTTTTTCTGAAGATAAAATCAAATACGGTAATTTTTTATACCAAGAGATCGGCTCCCGTTTAAGCTCACATTTAGAGCCCCTGACGCTAGTCCCTCAGAAAATTCTTGATCTCAGCTTAGAGCGAGATTCGAATCTCCACCCTCTAAAATTACGCTATCCTAAAGCTCAGTACTTAAGCCACGATTGTTTTGATCAGGTCAGCCTACTTAGCCCCATGCAAACTAATCTGCCTTTTATCAATGCCAGCATTGATTTAATTTACGCTAATTTGTCTTTGCATTGGATTGATCACGTACAACAATTTGCAGAATGGCGTCGCATTCTACGAGCGAACGGTATTGTTTTATTTTCGGCCTTTGGCCCAAACAGTTTTGAAGAATATCGCCAAGTGTGGCGCGATGTGGGATATGATTATTCTAATCCCCGATTTGTTGATTTACATGATTTGGGGGACGAATTACTCAAAAATGGTTTTAGTGAGCCCGTGATGGAAATGGAGACGATCACTTTGGATTATCAATCATTTTCCACACTCGTCACTGACATCCGCAATTTGATCGGCTTGCCAAACGGTCGAACTCCTGATTCCTTACAAATATCGCCAACTCAAATCAAAACAGCGCTTAGAGAACTACGGCAAACCACCATTGAAATTATTTATGGTCACGCTTTTGCACCGTTTTCTGTATATTCAAATAGCCCAACATCCAAAGGCAGCGTCATTCCTATTATCAAGTTGTAAACGTTTCAACACTTATCCCTTTACATCCAGTCGCTGTAACAATTTTCCCATTGTTGCATTTAGTCGATAACCGGCGATAAGGACATCGTATCGCGCCGCAATCTCAGCTGATTTTGAGGAAAACAATTCAAGCTCTGCATTTAATACATCCAATAAGCTTTTCTTGCCCAATCGGAATTGGGCGTCACTGCTGTCCCGAATTTCAATCGAAAATTTCGTTTGTACTGAAGACTCTTTCAACACTGCTTTTTGCGCTTGTAAGTCATACCAGGCGGTACTGATTCGCTTGTCCAGCTCTAAAGCCGCATCAATTTGCGCTTGACGTGTTGCTTCAACCCCTTCGGCGGCGATTTTCTTTTGCAAAGAATCACCACCACCACGATATAAATTCCAACGCGCCATTAAGTACAGAGACTTGTTATCGGTCGTTGTTGCCGAACCGGATACGTTAGTGTCTTTCGAGATTGTCGCCTCTAAATACACTTTCGGTAAATTCGGCGCATTGGCAATGCTTAAACTTTCTTTGGCTGCCCTAAGCTCGGCTTCTGCCGCGGTCAGCGCTGGATTTTTTTCTCGCGCTTCACTTAAAGCCGCCGCCAAATTTGCCGGAACGGACAAACTGCCCTCCACTTGCAAATCACGCACCGACGTACCCGTCACACGCTGATAATCCACCCGCGCTTGACGTGCGCGTCCCTACAACAAAGCTAAACTCGCTGAAGCTTGTGCCAAACGACTTTCCGCCTGCGCCAATTCATAACGCCGACCAGGATCAGCGCGTAACAACTCATTCACTTTTAGAACATAGCTACGATGAGCCTTAACATTTTCATTCGCTAAAAAATACAAATCATCCGCTCGCAGCACTCCAAAATACGCCTGAGTAACATCCATCGCAACCAGATTTTTACTGTCACTCAAACGCGCTTCTGCACCGATCAATTTGGCCTTTTGACGCTCAACATCCGCCATCGTACTAAACCCATCAAACAAGGGTTGAGTCGCAACTAATCGGTAAGAACTCACATTCAAATTGGAACTTTGCGTATTGGTATTTTGATACTGATTAGGCCCTGTGTTAGCCGACAAATCAAGATTGGGGTAATAACCCGTTTTAGCACCCGCGAAGGCCAGTCCAACGCTATTGGTATTGCTCACATTAGAGAGTACTTGCGGACTTTGAGTCAAGGTGCGTGTAATCACCTCACGCAGATTCTCGCTATGCGCAGACGAAACCGTCGTTAAGGACAGCAATACACTCAAATAAAGCACGCTTTGCTTTAAGAGCCTGGAAGAGGGTACACGGACAGATGAGCTCAAGGAGACTCCTTTTAAATAAAACAATGGCACCGCCATTAAAAAATCATTAGCAACCATGAATAACTAAATTTACCTAGACTAAAGCGCGACAAAAACAGATCCGCCTAGCTATTCAAAACATTCAAAGTGCCCATAATCTATAGCAACAGTTTAAGTTTATCATATAACTCCTTAAAAATAAAGGATAATTTCAAAATCACTCCTGATTCCACGAGTGATTTTGAATGCTAAAAAGCAAATAAGAAGCTTATCCTGAGTGGCGTTCAAGATAGAAACTCAATTGGCGATCAAGCCTCGATTAAAAGCTAACTAAGCGCTGATCAATTGAAAATAAAAGGAGGCACCCCGAGTAATTTGACGGGGCGCTCTGACTGAAAAATCAACCCTGCGCATTGTTTAAGCTGCTTTTGCTGTCTGAGCACTTTTTGCGGCCAATGAACACTTTAGATGGTTTATTTTACCCATAAAAAAAACAGGGGCAAAAGCCCCTGT
>JAVKMA010000036.1:0-4980 GCA_031538685.1 Burkholderiaceae bacterium
ATCACGGTGCAGGCGATACAGGCGGCCGTGCGGCGCGCTCTCGTGGACGTTGTTCATCACACCAAACCAAATAGTGCCTTGGGTATCGGCTTTGCCATCGTTGATGCGCAAATCGGCAGCGTGTGGCAGGTCGGGCAGCGGCACATCGATGCTGCGCGTAATCTCGATGCGGCCATCGTCATGCAGATGCGCTAGCACCACGCGCTGACGCAAGCCCAGAACAACGCCGTGGGGCGCATCTTCCACCACACAAGGCACGATCCAACCCACCCATTCAGGCAAGTCCCACTGCACGTGCTGCTGCGTGTGCACGCGCCAGGCATGAACACGCGCTTGCTTAATGTCTACCCAATACCAACTACCGCCGTTTACGGGGTCTTGTACAGGGTCTTGTGTGGCATCCAACCAAGTAGCCCCCTCGCCCAGCAAGCACTTGGGGTGAAGTAAGCTTGGCAATGGCGCCATTAACTCCATCCTGCGTCCACCACAAACTCTTGCGCGGTCACCATGCGACTGTCACTGGCCGCTAAAAAAAGCGCCAACTGCGCGATGTCCGCACCATAAATTCGTCCGGGCAAACATTGGTTTTCATCGATCTCGCGCTCACCTGCGGCGTCGACCCATTGGCTCAACTGCTTGTCCGTCATCACCCAGCCTGGGGTCAGTAAATTGACCCGAATATTGTGTGCGCCCAGCTCGCGTGCCAAACTGCGCGTCAGCCCATTCATCGCCGATTTGGTGGTGGCATAGGCCGGATAACCTTTGACTTTATTTTTCCACCCCGTCGATCCAATGTTGATGATGCTGCCGCCCTTTAAACGTTGCATCCCCTCTACCACGGCTTGCGCGGCAAAAAAAGCCGGCCGCATATTGACGGCAACTGACCAGTCAAAAAAAGCGGTATCGGTTTTTAAAAATTCGTGCCGCTGATCATTGGCCACGTTGTTAATCAAAATCGCGATATCGCCAAATGCAGTGGCGGTTTGCGCAATGGCGCTTTGCAGGGCCGCCACATCGGTCACGTCGCAAGACGTGAACAAGCACGCACCGCCGCCGCCTTGTTGGGCAATCGCGGCGCAGTCATCTTGCACTTTTTGGGCGGCCGCACGGTTCAAACCAACAAATCCCGTGCGCACACCTTGCGCGACCAAGGCACGCACGATGTCAGCACCAATCCCCGAGCTCCCCCCCGTCACGAATGCCGTGCGTCCACGAAGGCTGGGGTAGTGCGCCGTTTCAGTTACAGCGGTGTTCATAAGCAATCATCCCTAAAAATAAAATCATTGAATTACGAAATTTTTAATTCATGATGCAGTGTTTAATTCATGATGCAGTGTTTAATTCCAAGCGTTTTTCCAGCAAGGCGCGCGCACCATGCCCCGCCAGGTGATGCGTGAGGTGATTCATGAGGTCTTTGCGCTGCGTATCCGATAAACCCTGCCGCGCCAAACATTGCGCCAGCGTTTGGCAGCGCTCTCCCAGTTTTTGCGCCAACAAATAAGCCAGTGCTTCGCCGGCCATACCGCCACCCGCTATCAGCACCGGCAATTCCGCCTGGGTAATGGTTTTCGCATCTTCATTGAGAATCGCACCTAATAAAAAATTGGCTCTTGTCTGCGCATTGTTATCCGCGCACTGGGGGCCCAGCACCGCTTGCACACGGGTCATAAACAAAGCGCGCGTCAATCCGTGCTGCGCGGCCATAATCGCACCGGCTTGCAAAGCGGGGTAATCGAGCTGCGTCACAAATTGTCCCTGCACACTGTCTTTGAGCAAGGTGTGCTCGGTCAGTGCTTGCAGCAAGTCCCCCGAGAGCAAGGTCTGGCATGAGGTAATCTGTTGCTGGGCATCCAACTGCACCAGCTTGGTATGCGATCCGGGCAACACGACCAGTGCTGGCGTATGCGGTAAATACGGCAACAAGGCCATCGTCTCGGTTTCTTCGCCGCGCATCATGTCTTGTCCGGCCAAGCCCTGCCATAGATCGGGCGATGCATCGGCATCGGCTTGCGCCACATTGCGCACCCCAGGCACCAACCAAACAGGACGATCCCAAATCGCTAAAGTCACCGCCCGCATTGCCGCAGCCAAACTCTGCACACTCACGGGCGCGGTGCAGTGCGGCACTTCATGCAGTCCCAAGGGTGAGGTCAACATTCCACTGGCGACCACCTGCGAGACCGCTTGCGCGGGGCAATTGGCCATTGCCAGTACTTCGTTCAGCCCTTGCTTAATCGCTGTCACCAAACGCTGGTTGTGACCGTCTTGTGCGCTATCGCGCACCCCTACCGTCAGCTTCACGTGCGCGAGAACTTGCTCGCCTTGCCATAAAACGATACGTGTGTGTGTGGTGCCGCCGTCTAAGGTGATCAGCGTACCCAACGTACCCAACGTACCCGGCGTGATCAGCGTGCCCCTCATCCTTTCACGCCTCCTGAAGTCAGTCCGTTAATCAAAAAGCGCTGCATGGATAAAAACACAATGCTGATCGGCAGACTCGCCAAAATAGCGGTTGCCGCAAAGTCGCCCCACAGATAGCGTTGCTCGATTAAAAACAATTTAAACCCCACCCCCAAAGTCAAATTGTGCTCTTGGTGCAAAATCGTTTTGGCTGCAGGATATTCAATGATGGTGCCCACAAATGTCAGCACAAACACCACCATCAAAATCGGCAAAGTCATGGGCAATACGATGCGGCGAAATATCACCCAAGTACTCGCGCCTTCTACCTTAGCGGCCTCTTCTATTTCGATGGGCAAGGTTTCAAAATAACCTTTAATCACCCAAATGTTGTGCGCCACCCCCGAGCTGTAGGCCAGCATCAAACTCCAGTGGCTGTCCAAACCAAGCCACGGAAACACCTGTCCGATGTGATCAAAAATGGTATAGACCGCCACCAAGGCCAATACTCCTGGAAACATTTGGACAAACAACAGTCCCATGAGCAAGCTGCGTTTGCCGGCAAAACGCAGCCGCGCAAAGGCATACGCCGCAGTGGTCGAGAGCAATAGCACCAAGGCAGAAGATAAAAAAGCAATCTTGACGGAATTCCACCACCACAACAAAACCGGAAACTGCGGCTGCACCCACTGCCCCTGTGCATCTTGATACGCGATGCCCAGCACCGATAGCCAATGCTCAAAACTGATCTGCCGCAAAAATAATTCGTTGGACGATAAGTTACCCGGGCGCAGCGAAGCGGTCACCACCATCCAAAAGGGAAAGATAGACACCAGCACCAAAAGAATAAGTGCCAAATGAACCAACCACAAACGCCATCGAATTGACGCATCACGTACTTGTGCCATTAGCTTACCTCCACTTTCAAAGCTTTAGCCAGCCGTAAATTCAACAGAGAAATGACCGTGATTAAAATAAAAATACAGGTCGCGATCGCGGCCGCCAAACCAAAATTTTGTCCGCTACTCTCAAACGCCATGCGATAGGTGTAGGAGGCCAAAATATCGGTCGCACCCGCAGGCACTTGGGTATCCAGGAAATCGGGGCCGCCGTTGGTGAGCAAAGAAATCAGCACCAAGTTGTTAAAGTTAAAGGCAAAACTGGCAATCAAAAGCGGCGCGACGGGCTTGATCACCATCGGCAAAGTCAGGCGGAAAAATTGCGTCACCGGCCCCGCGCCCATCACCGCAGCGGCCTCATAAATCTCGCCTGAAATACTGCGCAACATGCCCATAGACAGCATCATCATGTAGGGATAAGTCAGCCACACATTGGCCATGATGATGAGCAGTTTGGCTAACCACGGATCAGTTAACCATGCCGGTTCAATGCCAAACAAAGCCGAGAGCATCAGATTGACTTGCCCAAAACTTTCGTTGAACAAACCACGCAATACCAAAATTGAAATAATCGCCGGCACGGCGTAAGGCAGAAAAAGCAGGCTTTGATAGACCCGTCGTCCCCGCAAATTCTCGTTTTCCAAAAAAACCGCCAGCATCAAACCCAGCATAAAACTCATCGCCACTGAAATCGCGGCAAAACCAATTGTCCAAATAAAAATACGAATAAAAGGCTCGCGCAGAGCAGGGTCGGTGAACAGATCGGTGTAGTTTTTAAGGCCCACAAATACGCGAAACCCCGGCGTCAATCGCTCTCCGCTTGCGGTCTCAAAAAAACCCACCGCGACATTAGGCTGGTAAACCTCGCCACTGATGACATCGCGCAGTCCCGTTTTGCCTTGCGCCTCATAGCGCGCGCGTTGCACCGCCAAGTCTCGCAGTCCGGCCAATGTCCACTGTTGTCCTTGCGCATCTACAAATCGCAAGGCTTTTAGGTGTGCTTGCAACCGCAACAACTCGGATAAAGCCAGCGCGCTTAGCGTCGTGCCATCGGCTGCCGGCAATGCCTGCGCAGGGTGCAAGGTTTGTTCGACGGCGTCACTGCCATCGAGGCGCAGGGCGGCTGACTGGGCATGCGCGGGCAAATCCTCATGGTGCACGCGCAGCACATAGGTGCTCGCGCCTTTATTTTCGCCTTTACCATTTAATGCAGGCAGTGCCAGTAACTCATAGCCCATGCGCTGATCGGCATCGCGCTCCATTTGCGAGAGCAAATAATTTTTTGCGCGATCTTGGGTGAGCACATTGCGCGAGTTCGCATTGGTCAAGCCAATCACCAAGGTGTAACCCATGGGCAGGATGACAAAGACCAATACCGCCAACAACCCGGGCGCCACATAGCGCCAGGCTTGCGCACGCGGCCCCAGCAGAAACGAGGCCAAACCGAGCGCCACACTCAGCCATGCCGCCACCGGTTCGCCCAGCCACCACAGCGCAAGTCCCACCAGCAAGAGGCCAATCGGAACGCCGATTCGCCAAGGTGACAGGGGATTTATTAACGGGAGCATCATTTCAACAATCGACGCTCGGCAGTGGCAAGACCTTCTTTCAAGTTTTGCCTACCGCTGGTGATGTTTTGAAAAGCCGCGCCCGTGATCGTCCAAAATTTTCCCATCTCGGC
>JAVKMA010000037.1:0-5576 GCA_031538685.1 Burkholderiaceae bacterium
AACAAAATGGCGCCCAGTTGGAATATCAGTTTGTTTCACTACCGCAACCATGGCGCCGATGTGGGGCGAGTCTTGGTCGGTATACAAGTGCCCGCAAACGAGCGCAGTCAATTAGCGAAATTTATTCAAACCTTGGGTTATGTTGCCGTAGATGAGACCAATAACCTAGTGTACCGTTTATTTTTGGGACAGTAAATTGCAAAATCAATTGAACAATAAATTGCGGCATACCTCTCAGGATATTTTTGTATTAAACACATTTTTCTGCAGTTTTTTGCTGGTTTTTATAACATGTTTATTGCCTGTGCTGCCTGTGCACGGACAGCAAAACTTGAAGCAACAAAATTTGAAACAAAAAAACGCAGCACAAAAAAAAATCATCAAGAAAACTGAACCCTTTATCGGTATCACTAAACCCTCCATTGATATATTTGATCAAGTCGCCACTGAATTCGCTGATATTTGGCACAAAGGCGAGGACGAGTTATTCATCGCGGGCCATTCCTACCACAGTCGGGCGCGTTATGCAGCCCAAGATATTGCACGCTTTAATGAACAAAACACTGGATTGGGTTGGGCCAAAACGCATTACCAGCGTGGCGTATTAGATGGAAAAAGTGGACAAAGTTCAGGACTTTATTTGATGGGATTTTCCAGCTCAATTCGTGACACGCAATGGAATTTGGGTTACTTGCACAAGTGGCATAGTCCATCTTGGGGCGGGGTTCAAGTAGCAGGCGGCTATACCGCTTTATTGCTGTCACGTCCTGATGTCATCAAAGGTGTTCCTGTGCCGGTCATATTGCCAGTCGGCTCTTTTGATACGCGTTACCTGTCTTTGGAGCTGGTCTATTTTCCGCCGATCAATTTGGCACCGGCAGCGCAAGGCGATGTGTTTTTTTTATTTGCTCGGGCGCGCTGGTAACGACGGATTTAATTGATTGCGCGACGCCAAAATTTTATGATGCCACGTCACGCCACGTCACGCCACGTAAGGTCAATGCGAATACATTATTTTTTTGTCAAAGCGCGGATAGCGATCTTTGTTTAATAATTCGTACCCTTTATTTCGTAGCTCTTACTTCGTACCCCCTGCTCAAATATGAGAAGGGGGAACGAAGTATTGATTTACAAGGTATCGGCAATCAAAACCATCACAGAATCTGTAATGCAGCCTGCGCACTAGATACTTCCAGTTTGCCAGGCGCTTCAATCGCCAGATGTTTGACCACGCCGTTATCGATGATCATCAAAAAACGTTGACAGCGCAAACCTAAACCGCCCGCGTTTAAATCAAACTCTAAACCGCAAGCCTTTGTAAACAGCGCAGATCCATCACCCATCATGCGCACTTTACCCGCTGTATTCATCGTGCGGCCCCATGCGCCCATCACGAATGCATCATTGACTGAAACGCACCAAATTTCATCAATACCTTTTTTCTTGAGGGCATCAAAAGATTCCACATAACCTGGCACATGACGCTCTGAACAGGTGGGTGTAAACGCACCAGGCAGGCCAAAGAGAACAATTTTTTTGCCTTTTAATGCGACAGTCGTTGTAAATTTATTTGGGCCTAAAGAACAGCCCTCTTGTTCGGTATCAAGGTATTCGTACAAACTTGCTTCGGGAACGACATCGCCAACTTTAATCATAAAAACTCCTAATATGGTTTAAGGGATACAACTTAAGAAATACAGCTAAAAGAATACAACATTAAGAAAATACAACACTAAGCACCTTGCATTTTTTATGTAAACGCCAGAGGCGTAGTGATCAAGGTTCGTAAATGAATTAAATAGTCTTGTTCATTTACAGATACGCCTTGCCTTTGTGCTTGCCAAATCATCTCAGCCAAGGCATCCATCATAAGGTGTTGCCCCTCGTGTTCGTCATATTGCTGTTGCAAAGCAAGCGCGATAGCGCGAATTCCTTTGGGTTGATCAACCGAAATTTGCTCACTCAAACTCAAATGCATCGATAGATGCAGAAACGGATTAGTGATGCCATTTTCAGGCGGAAAGTCAAGGGTGCATGCGACTTCGGCATCATGTAAATATTGGTGATACTCGGGGTGTTTTTCAATCCAGGTGCGTGCAATGGTTTCAATCGGCGAGAGTTGTGTGGCGGGTAACTGATGAGCGCGGCACAAAAAACGGCGGACTTCATCTTTATTTGGAGCAAACATAGCGCATGAATTGACTAAGGATTAACTAAGAATTAAATAAAAAATTGAGTCCTAAGCATACTAATAACCGCATGTCAGTAACAGTTGCACACTACACATTAAATCGGACTATCAATATCGATATAGGAATGCGATAAGGCAAATTGTTCGCTAAGGTGCGCACCGAGTGCCTGTACGCCATAACGTTCAGTCGCATGATGTCCGCAAACCAAATACGCGACGCCGCATTCGCGAGCAATATGCACACAACGCTCACTGATTTCACCGCTGATAAAAACCTGTGCGCCTTGCGCAATCGCGGCTTCAAAAAAATCTTGAGCTGCCCCACTGCACCAGGCGACTTGAGTGATCATCGGATTCCATGAATCATCCAAAGTCGGTGTAATGGCCTGCACCTTAGTGCCAAAAACTGAGCACACCGTGCTCAAAAAATCGGTAAATTGACATGAATTTTGAAGTATTCCCATACACCCAAGTTGTTGCGCACCAAAATTTTTGAGCGTTCTTAAATTCAAGAGTCGCGCCAGCTGCGCATTGTTACCTAAAACGGGATGCGCATCGAGAGGCAAGTGATAGGCAAAAAGATTGATGTTCGCCACTAATAAACTTTTAATCCGACGCTGTTTAATGTCCAGCAAACACGGATCTTCATTTTTCCAAAAAAAACCGTGGTGTACGATAATCGCCTGCGCCTCTGCACGAATTGCCGCATCGATCAAAGCTTGATTGGCGGTGACACCCGTGACAATACGATCAATGTTCGCGTTTCCTTCAACTTGTAAACCGTTGGGGCACTAATCATTAAAGTTTTGTACCGACAACAATTGCGCCAGATATTTTGTTAATTCTTCTCTATTCATTTCATGTCCTTTTCTAGAAAGCTTATTCTTAAAGCCATTGTTATCAGCGCTGCGATTGTTTTTATTTTACTGATATTAAAGCCTCATTGGTTTACCCGTTTTCAAGGTAATCCCGTATTGATTAGCGAATCAGCTCATGGCAATAAAATTGACGCAAATCCTGTTCTATCTTATCGTGCGGCCGCCAAATTGGCGATGCCTTCGGTAGTGAATATTTTTAGTAGCAAAAAAAACAGTGGCGCTGATCTTGATTTTCTTTCACGCCGATTTTTTGATCAAGAAGAATCTCCCAGCCTGTCCAGCCTGGGTTCTGGCGTCATCGTCAGTAGCAGTGGTATTGTGATTACTAACCATCATGTGATTGAACAGGCGACCTCGATTGAAGTGGCATTAAGTGATGGTCGAAAAGTCGAGGCCAAACTTATTGGCAGTGATCCTGAAACTGATTTAGCAGTACTGCAACTCCCCTTGGAGAAATTGCCTGCAATTACTTTTGCGCCGGCGACTCAATTAGAAATCGGTGATGTGGTGTTCGCCATCGGCAATCCTTTTGGCGTGGGACAAACCATGACCATGGGAATCGTATCGGCGCTTCGACGCGATCATTTGGGAATCAATACTTTTGAAAATTTTATTCAAACCGACGCCGCGATCAATCCGGGGAATTCTGGTGGTGCATTGGTTGATAGCGCAGGGCATTTAGTCGGTATCAATGCGGCAATTTATTCGCAAAGTGGTGGCTCCGAAGGTATCGGTTTTGCCATTCCCAACAGTATTGTGAAAGAAGTCCTAGCATCGATTGTGCGCGACGGTCAGGTTGTGCGCGGCTGGATTGGCATAGCACCGCAAGATTTAAACGAAGCACTAATCAGTAGTTTTGATTTAAAAGTATCACATGGCGTCATCATCACCGCAGTGGTGCGTGATGGCCCAGCGGCGCGCGCTGGTTTGCGTCCAGGCGATGTGGTGATCAAAATTGCCAATGAGCCGATTAAAGACAGCGTTGATTTATTGACCGCTATCGCCAAGCAAACACCCAATACACGCATCGCCATTGAGTTCATCCGCAAAAATAAAAATCAAACAGTACAAGTGCAAGTGGGTAAACGTCAGCCGATGAAAAAGAAATAATTCATCAATGATTAAATCAAACCAAGTGAATAAAGATACGGCATTGATTTTGTTGGCTCATGGCTCCAAAGATCCGCTGTGGGCTGGGCCTGTCATGCAACTTAGGGATTTGCTGCGCGCACGTGATCGCATTGTTGAAGTGGCATTTTTAGAATCGATGACACCCAATTTGGGAGATGCGATCGAGAATTTAATTCAGGCTAACGCAGACCTAAATCTGAAGGCGATTGATATTTTTCCCGTATTTTTCGGCGTAGGTACACACTTGCGGCAAGATTTGCCACGACTGTGTCAGGCTGAACAACAACGGTTTTTGCACATCACTTTGCGCGTCTTACCCGCTTTAGGTCAGAACGCAGCAATGCTGCGGGCGATTGCAGAAACTTTAATGGTCTGAACAACTTTGATTTTTGAACTGGGGGACTTGATATAACTGATCAAGCGCACTGATCAAGCAGGCTGATTACGATAAACAAAGCAGCCAAACAATATACGCAGCAAGGATTAACATTAACACGCCAACTAATGGGTAAGCGCGAGAGATTGCATTTTTTGCGTCGCCATCTTGATAGCCCGTAATCATCGCCCTGATAAAGCCCTTGCCATAACGATAACGTCCCCATGCGACACCGCACCAGTGGCCCAGCACAACAAGCATCATCAAATTCCCTGCGCCTTCATGCAGTTTTGCCGCGCGCTCACTCATGGATTCTGTCCAAAAATGCAACCATGAGAATCCCATCGTCGCAAAATCATTCAATCCTCCCGTGAACCCAATCACCAGTCCCAGAAATAACATTAAGACAATCGCGATCGCGCCTAAAGGATTGTGTCCTGGCGTGTGTATTGGCCTATGTATTGGGTTTTCTGGTCGATGCAAAAACTCATGTTTTACATACGCCATGACGGCGCTAGGCCCACGAACAAAGGACGTAAAGCGCGCATAACGCGTTCCAACCAATCCCCACAACAAACGCACCAATAGCATCGCGACAAAAATATACCCACTGGTGATATGTAGCAAACGAAATTTTTCACTTTCTGCAGAGGCAAATGAGACCAGAAAAGTGAGCGCAAACAGCCAATGAAACACTCGTGTTGGCACATCCCATACTAAAATTTTTTGAGTCATATCAAGAGGGTTTAGGCAAAAGGATTGAATTCTAAAAATACGATTAACGTGGCATTTTGACCAAATGCTCACGATAACCACCGCTATCAGTATCAGTGTGGCAGGCCGAACAGTTACTCGCTGTTTTGATGAGCGCGTGTTTCCATTTTCCTGTCGGCACTTCGTCATGTTTACGGATGAACCACGCAGTTTCTGTTATGCGAACTGGATTTTTAGTCGCTTCTTGAGCCCGTTTGCCTTTGGCATTATTGATTAAAAATTGAGT
>JAVKMA010000038.1:0-6764 GCA_031538685.1 Burkholderiaceae bacterium
ACACAGGATTTGACCACCAATACTTATGTGGAGGTTCAAGCGCAAGTACAAGCCGGAACTGATGTTGTCCTTGCCACCAGTTTGTCTTGCCGTCCCGCACACTCAGCGCCACCTTTAGCCATTCGTGAAGCGCTTGGAGTGGTGTCAAAAGTGG
Source organism: Burkholderiaceae bacterium (assembly GCA_031538685.1). Taxonomy (GTDB): domain Bacteria; phylum Pseudomonadota; class Gammaproteobacteria; order Burkholderiales; family Burkholderiaceae; genus JAVKLU01. The sequence continues at coordinate 155 of JAVKMA010000038.1, forward strand.
ATACAACGGCCTTAACTTTTGTCTTGACACCGAGTTTCCCTGTAGGTGCCAGCGCGCTGAATGTACGCTGGAGTGCGACGACCAATTTTATCGGGGTGACTGCAGAGACTTTAGCCGACGCCACAACAAAAGAAATTGTTGTGCTGGGTTATAGGGATAGCGATGGCAAAACGATAGTGGCGCATGTGGTGATCGGCAAAACTCACGCTCCCGGTCAAGACTATGCGCCTGAAAACGATCGACCGAATCCTGGTTCTGGTGGTAGCAATGCAGGTGGTTCTGATCAAGGTACAGGCGCAGTCAATACCAAGTGGACTCGCTATCGTAAAGACCACTTTCGTCATTAAATCAAAGGCGCATTTGCGCGCCTTTGCAGGCATGGAAGATAAGTAGGGAAGGTTTAAAAGGCACGTCATTGACGTGCCTTTTTTTATGCGCGTGTAAAATCAAAGCGCGCGTCGGGAACATCTGCATTAAAAGTCACTTTATTCAAATCGCCCTTAAAAATGACTTTGCACCCAGTATTGGGCATCCCGCTTTCAATTACATTCGTAAAAAATGACCGTCAAGACTTCACAGGATGCTTCGCAATTATCGATTTTTCAAAAAATTATTTTTGTGATGAAGCACTCGTACACAGATGGAAATGTCTTTCATTTGTGTAAACGCTACGTCCGTTTGTTTTTTGTTTTGTTATTTCAATGGCGTCAATTTCGTTTGTTCGATCGCCAAATCTCCGCTCACGCATTGGCCTTGCACTTAGCGCCCACCTTATTGTTTCGCCCCATTCGCCCTTATTTATATGCGCCGCTCAGTTTTGAGCAGCGCGCCTTGGCAGTGATCCAACATTTTGATTTGTTAGAAAAATTACTCATCAATCACGCGCTGTATACGCGCTTTATGCAGCAAATTTATACCGGACAAATTGAGTTGGCGCAGTGGGAATTGGCGGGCGATCAGCTCTCAATACGTTTAGCGGCATCGGGTGGTTTAGATCGCGAAGGCGAGCTCAGTCTGATCGCATATTTGAATAACGAGAGAATTTTATCGTCGTCATTTTCGATTGTGCGTTCCGATTTTTTAGCGACGCCATTGCCTCACAGCGCTGCGCATATTGTGTTTATTGGCTGTTTGAAAGGGCATCCCGGCCAACGTGATGCGATACGTGCGGTGACTAAAAAAATTCATGGTCTACGCCCTCGGACTTTATTGATTTTGGCGCATCAGGCCTTGTTAAATACCTGGCTAGGTTCGAATAATGTGATTCTGGGTGTCGGTGCAAAAGGCCATTTCAGCGCGCGTTATGCCCGTATGCAAAAACGCGTGCAAGTGAATTATGATGAATTTTGGCTAGAGTTAGGCAGCACCGAAATTGAGCAAGGTTTATTTTTATTGCCGACTTTGCCACAACATAAACCGCTTGAAGAAGTCAAAAGTAATAAACGCGCCGAAACCCTGCGCCGTCGTGAATTTGAAACGGATTTATTTGATCAAATTACTGCCGCTGCGCATCGCTTGCTTGATCCGGCAAGGGGACTTTGATCGCGCGCTGATTGGCCTCGTGTACACTTCGTTCATGTTTTCCTTCTCCCACATCTTACCCATTCGTTCGTGCATCTTTGCACTGACGCATTGCGGACGAATTTTGCGACTTCGACTCTTGACCTTGCGTTGAGCTTAGTTGTGACTTTTGACTTCTCCCTAAGCTCGACAATTAGCGTTCAATAACGCGAGGAGAAGTTAAACCAGAATGAATTGATCGGTAGTACTTGCAGATCATATTCGTGACTAAATTCGTGACCCAATTCAGTTATTTATTTTGTAGAGTGCAACCATGTTAAAAAATCCGAACACTAAATATCGGCCGACTTTTGCCGTCGACCTGCCCGATCGTCGTTGGCCCAATCAAAAAATCACCCACGCACCGATTTGGTTATCGACCGATTTACGCGATGGCAATCAAGCTTTGTTTGAGCCCATGAATGCCCAGCGTAAATTGGCGATGTTTCAAGCCTTGATTCAAATTGGTTTTAAAGAAATTGAAGTCGGTTTTCCATCGGCATCACAAACAGATTTTGATTTTGTGCGCAAAATTATTGATGAAAATCTGATTCCTGAAGATGTCACGATCATGGCCTTAACGCAAGCGCGTCCTGAATTGATTACGCGCACAGTGGAATCTTTGCGCGGTGCTCGACATGCCATTGTTCACGTTTACAACGCGACTGCGCCGGTGTGGCGCGAAGTGGTTTTTAATTTGAGTGTTCCTCAAATGTTGGAAATGATCAGCGCGCAAGTTGCTTTAGTTAAGCAACTCACCGACGCTGCGCCTGAAACCGTGTGGGGACTGGAATATTCGCCTGAAGCATTTTCGATGACCGAATTGCCAGTTTCTTTAGCCGCGTGCCATACTGCGATGGCGGCGTGGGATATTGGCCCCAATCGTCCAGTCATTTTGAATTTGCCGACGACGGTAGAAAACGCGACCCCGAATATTTTTGCCGATCAGGTGGAATGGATGCACCGTCATTTAAATCATCGCGAGCATGTCATTTTGTCGGTGCACGCGCATAACGATCGTGGCACGGGCGTGGCCGCGAGTGAGTTAGCGCAAATGGCTGGCGCAGATCGTGTGGAAGGTTGCTTGTTGGGTAATGGTGAACGCAGTGGTAACGTTGATTTGGTGACACTGGCGTTGAATTTATATACCCAAGGTATAGACCCGCAATTAGATTTTTCCGACATCAGCGCGATGGCGCGTGTGGTGGAAGAATGTACGCAAATTCCGACGCATCCGCGTCATCCCTATGTCGGGGATTTGGTTTACACCTCTTTTTCGGGTTCGCATCAAGATGCGATTAAAAAAGGATTTTTGGCGCAACAAAAAGAGGCCTTCTGGCGCGTACCTTATTTGCCGATTGATCCAGCAGACTTGGGCCGTAGTTACGATTCGGTGATTCGAATTAACAGCCAATCAGGCAAAGGTGGTGTCGCATTTTTGTTAGAGCGCGTGTATGGCGTGGTGATGCCGCGCCGCATGCAGGTTGAGTTCAGCGCAGTCGTGCAAAAACACAGTGATACCTTGGGCACTGAAATGAGCGCAGATCAAATTTGGGATTTATTTAGTCAAACCTATTTGAATTACGCGCCAAAAATTGAATACCGCGTGCATCATTTATTTGAAGCGCAAGAGGGTCCGGCGCAAGGAATTCGACTGACCGTACGAGTTAAGGGTGTGGAGTACGAAGTGCAAGGGCAGGGCAATGGTCCGATTGATGCCCTGATTCATGCTTTGCAGTTTTTGCCAAGCAGTGTTTTATCCTTGCGCTTTCGGGTTGATAATTACGAAGAAAAATCCATTGGTCACGGTGCTGATGCACGGGCTTTAGCAATTGTTGAAATGGCGGCTCAAACGCAAGACGGTAGCGATGCAAGGTTTACAGGCGCACGTTTTGGTGTGGGTATTCACGAAAACATTTTGACGGCATCGGTGCATGCGATTTTGAGTGCGGTGAATCGTTTGCTGATGGCGTAATGTATTGATTTGCAGGGCCTTAAAACGGGCGCTATGAATATCCTTCTTTAATTTTATACAGATGAATATGTCCAAATTAACCTTAACCACCGATAGCTTTTTTATCAGTCCCTACGCTTTAACGGTGTTTGTAGCCTTGACTGAAAAAAAACTCCCCTTTGAGTTAAATACCTTGTCATTGGTTACGCGCGATCAAGATACTGCAACATTCGCCGCAAGCTCTTTAACCGCGCGCGTCCCTTTGCTTTTGCATGGTGATTTTGCCTTGAGTGAATCCAGTGCGATTACAGAGTATTTGGAAGAGATTTTTCCTGCACCGGCTTATGCCGCTTTGTATCCCAAGGATCTTGAACAGCGCGCACGGGCGCGCCAAATTCAAGCATGGCTGCGCAGTGATTTAATGCCCATACGCGAACAACTGTCGACAGACAGTGTTTTTTATTCCCAAGGTTTGGGCAGAATTTTGAATGAGCAAGGTCAAAAAGCGCTTGAAAAATTATTGCGTTTTGTGAATGCAGTGTTAACGCCTGGTCAGCAAAATTTGTTTGGCCAATGGTGTATTGCGGATACCGATTTGGCGATGATGTTGATGCGTTTAGTGCAAAATAATATCGCCCTTCCAAGTTCAATCAAAACCTATGCCCAACAACAGTGGGCACGACACAGCGTCGCAGAATGGGTGAATCAACCTAGAGCGCCGTATCCCGCTAATTAAAAAGGTCCAATGTGAACAACCGCACTGAACGATTTTTTTTAACGCGCCCATTTGGGCAATTGGAGTGCGCCCTTGATCGGCCGATTCAAGTTTCGGCGAGCGGGGGTTACACCGGCTTGGCTTTGATCGCGCATCCCCATCCTTTATATGGCGGCACGATGGATAACAAAGTGGCGCAAACTTTGGCGCGTTCTTTTGTCGATTTGGGTTCTCTGGTGGTGCGGATGAATTTTCGTGGTGTCGGTAAAAGCGAGGGCAGTCATGACAATGGTCATGGTGAAACTGATGATTTTTATGCGCTGTGGCGCCATTGCACAAACGCCTTTGCACCTGAGTTAAATGGCGGAACGGCGGCGCCTTTGTATCTGGCAGGATTTTCTTTTGGCGCATTTGTGCAAGCGCAGTTCGTTCAACGATTAAGCGCGCAAGCGATTCGCCCGACGCGCATAGTTTTGGTCGGTGCACCGGCAAAAAAATGGGAAATGCCTCTGGTTCCAGTGCATACCGAATTGATACATGGTGAGCTGGATGAAACGATTCCTTTGAGTGATTTGTTTGACTGGCTGCGTCCGCAACAATTAGCCGTGACGGTGCTGCCTGGCGCCGATCATTTTTTTCATCAACGCTTGGGACAATTGCGTCAGATCGTGGTGAATACCCCCGCGCAAGCAGCGAACATTTAATCACTATGAAAATTATTTCAGCCAATTTGAATGGCATTCGTTCAGCGCATAAAAAAGGTTTTTTTGATTGGCTCAAAACGATTGATCCGGATGTCGTGTGTGTGCAAGAACTCAAAGCGCAAGAACCTGATTTAAGTCCTGATATGTGCAATACCGATACTTTGCGTGGCCATTTTTATGCCGCTCAAAAAAAAGGATACAGCGGGACTGGCCTGTACAGCCGCGCGACGCCGCTGGAAGTGATTACGGGTTTTGGCATTGCCGAATTTGACAACGAAGGGCGTTATTTGGAAACCTTGCTTGATGATACTGTCGTCGGGCGTGTGCGAGTGGTGTCTTTGTACGCGCCTTCAGGATCGGCAGACGATCAACGACAAGCATCAAAGTTTCGATTTATGGAAGTTTTTTTACCGCACTTAAAGGCTTTGATTGCTAAAGGTGATGAAGTGGTGATTTGCGGTGATTGGAATATCGCACATCAAAAAGAAGATTTAAAAAACTGGCGCGGCAATCAAAAAAATTCGGGTTTTTTGCCCGAAGAGCGCGAATGGTTGAGCGCGGTGCTGGCGCTGGGTTTGGTCGATGTGTTTCGGGTTTTGAATCCGATTGATGAACCGAAAAATCTTGATCAATACACTTGGTGGAGTAATCGTGGGCAAGCGTGGCAAAACAATGTGGGGTGGCGGATTGATTACCAGTTTGCCACTAAAGGTTTGGCGGCACGCGCGCACAAAACAGAGATTTATAAAGGCCAACGTTTTTCTGATCACGCGCCCTTGATTATTGAATATTGATGATTGAATACGCGTGATGTGAGTCGCATGTGCACTCTCATAAAGTAGAACGCAAAACGACCGTAAAACGACCGTAAAACGATAGCGGGAGACGCAATGCGTGCCTCCCACCATGTCACCGATTTATTCTTCCGCTGCCGAAATACCCGCGACGACAGTCGAGAATCCCGCATCGACATACGTAATTTCGCCTGTCACACCAGAGGCGAGGGGGGAGAGCATGAAGGCCGCGACGTTACCCACTTCTTCAATGCTGACGTTGCGGCGTAATGGGCCGTAAGTGCTGACGGTGTTAAGAATTCGGCTAAAGCCTTTAATCCCCGATGCGGCAAGCGTTTTGATCGGACCGGCCGAAATGCCGTTGACGCGTACACCTTGAGGGCCTAAGCTGGATGCGAGGTAACGTACCGAGGCTTCGAGCGAGGCTTTGGCCAGCGCCATCGTGTTATAGGCTGGAATCATTTTGACCGCGCCTAAATAGGACAAAGTTAATAAAGCTGCGTCTTCTGAGAGCATCGGTCGGGCGGCTTTGGCCAAGGCGGCGAAACTGTATGATGAAATATCGTGAGCAATGCGGAAACCTTCGCGTGAAAAACCATCTAAGAAATCGCCGGCAATCGCTTCGCGAGGGGCAAAACCGATAGAATGCACCAGACCATCAATTTTGTGCCAATGTTGGGACAAGTCGACAAACAGCTGATTGATTTGCTGATCGTCGGCAACGTCGCATTCAAACACTAAATTGCTGCCAAATTCTTGAGCGAATTCAGTAATGCGTTCTTTAAAGCGTTCGCCAACGTAAGTAAAGGCTAACTCGGCGCCCTCGCGTTTACATGCTTGCGCGATGCCGTAAGCGATTGATCGGTTAGACAATAATCCGGTC